>DATMCA010000824.1:0-3721 GCA_035559015.1 Umezawaea sp.
CGGCGTGATCGGGAAGTAGGGGAAGCCGAACAGCCTCGCCAGGGCCTTCACGTCGCCGATCATGGGGTAGATCTCCTCGGCGCCCACGATGGAGACCGGGATGATCGGCACGCCGGTGTTCAGGGCCGCCGAGACGAACCCGCCCCGACCGAACCGCTGGAGCTTGTAGCGGTCCTTGAAGGGCTTGCCGATGCCCTTGAAGCCCTCCGGCCAGACGCCCACGACCTCGCCCGAGCTGAGCAGGCGTTCCGCGTCGGGGTTGCAGGCCAGGGTCTGGCCGGACTTCCTGGCCAGCGCGCCCAGCAGCGGGGTCCGGAAGACGAGGTCCGCGCCCAGCATGCGCAGGTGGCGCTTGCTCGGGTGTTCCTGGGCCACGGCGAAGGCGGTCATGGTGGCGTCCAGCGGCAGCGTGCCCGAGTGGTTCGCCACCAGGAGGGCCCCGCCCTCCGCCGGGATGTTGTGGATGCCGATCGTCTCGACGCGGAACCACTTCTCGTACAGCGGCTTCAGCGGCGGCATGATGACGTTGTCCGTCAGGTCCGCGTCGAAGCCGAACTCGTCGACCTCGTAGTCGCCCGCGATCCTCCGGCGGACGAAGTCGAGCAGACCGCTGAGGCGCTGCTCCCAGTCGGCGGGCGGCTCCGGCCGCTCCTGCGGCTCCGGGGCCACCGCCAGCGGCGGGTCGTCCACGACGGGCTGGTGGTGCGGCACCGGCCTCGGCCTGCGGGGTCTGCCGGTCGGGGATGACGTGTTGCGGTCAGCACCGTGCAACGGGATCACGCGTGCTCCTGCCACGGGGTCCATCTCCTCACTCAAGGTATGACTAGCGGAGCTTGGCGGCGGCGTCGAGGAGTCCACGCTCGATCGCCTCCACCCGCTCCGGGGCGATGAGCGGGCGGAGTCCGCGGCCGCTCACGTAGTCGTCGAAGGCCTGTCGCGTCGTCCAGCGCGGGGTGAAGCCGAACTCGCGCTTGAGCAGGCTGGTGTCGACCACCCGACCCCAGTTGAGGAATCGCATCTGGTCGGGTGAGAAGTCGACCAGTCGGGCGCTGCGGAAGAAGCGACCGACGCTCGGCACGGCGCCGCTCGGCACGGGCAGGGTCAGCCTGCCCGCACGGCGGATCGCCTGCGAGAGGAGCAGCACGCCTTCACCACCGGCGTTGAAGACGCCGGGGAGGTCGTGCATGGTGGCGCGCTCCAGGATCGCCAGGGCGTCCTCGGAGTGCAGCAGTTGGACGCGCGCGTCGTAGCCGAGCACGGTGGGGACCACCGGCAGGGCGAAGTACCGGGTCAGCACGGTGTCGATGCGCGGGCCGATGAAGTTGGTGAACCGGAGCGTGGTCACGTCCACGTCCGGGCGGCGGCGGGAGAAGCCCCTCACGTAGCCCTCGACCTCGACGGCGTCCTTGGCGTAGCCGCTGGAGGGCAGGTCCTTGGGGCTCATGCCCTCGGCGAACACGGCGGGGTCGCGGGGGCTGGAACCGTAGACGGCGCTGGTCGACTTCACGACCAGCTTGCGCACGTGCGGCGACTTCTGGCAGGCGGCCAGGAGCTGCATCGTGCCGATGACGTTCATCTCCTTCATCACCGTCCGCCCCGTCGGGCCCGCCGGGTTGGCGGCGACCGACGCGTGGACGACGGTGTCGACACCCGCCGTGGCGATCACCTTCGCGATCAGCGGGTTGCGGATGTCGGCGCGCACGAACTCCGCGCGCCCCATCCGGCGCAGCAGGTCGCGTGGTGGCGGCTCGGTGTCGACACCGAGCACGCGCTCGATGTCGGGGTTGGCGGCGAACCGCGCGGCGAGGTTGCCGCCGAGGAAGCGGCTCACTCCGGTGACGAGAACGACCTTCGGCGCCATGCGACTCCATGTCCAGGTGCTGGAACTGGTCAAAGGCTACAAGCAATCGGGCTAGCGGCAGTCCCTGTGAACGTTCTCTTGACGCAGGTCACGCAGGCTTTACCGACTAATCACCCGATCGGACCGAGTCCATCTCGTCAGGGTGGGTCCCGCTCCCACGCGTTGGGACGAGGGCGGTGCGAACACAACTGCCGCCGACCCCGGAGACCGGGATCGGCGGCAGTCGAGCGCTGATGAAGAACCCGCGCGTGGGCTACTTGCCGCGCTTGCGACGCTGAACGCGAGTCTTGCGAAGCAACTTGCGGTGCTTCTTCTTCGACATGCGCTTGCGGCGCTTCTTGATGACCGAGCCCATGCGGGTTCCTTAGCTACTAGACGTTGGTGGTTCTCCATGCTCCGGTGCAACCTACGGACGTGCGCCCGTCAAGCAGGCGCGCCGACACCAGGCACGAACGGCTGCCCAGTTTACCCCGCGCCGCACACCGGTCTTGACCGGGAGGTCACCCGGCGTCGAAATACGCGTTCTGGAGGTACTCGTGCACCGCCTTCTCGGGCACCCTGAACGACTTGCCCACGCGGACCGCGGGCAGCTCGCCGGAGTGCACCAACCGGTACACCGTCATCTTCGAAACGCGCATCATGGAGGCCACTTCGGCCACGGTCAGGAACTGGACCTGAACGAGGCTCGATCGATCGTTCTCCTTCGCAGGCATGGTTATCACCGCGTCCTTCGACACGTGTCGTGCCGTCGGCTTCCCCACCGACGGTTCGACACGCACGTGCTGCTCCCGAGAGTAGCGGGACAGGTGGGGCTACTGCGACGTGCAAAGTTCCCGACCGGGGTTCACCCGTCCTCGTGAGCCCGGCCCAGCTCGGCGGACCGGTCGCGCGCCGCCTCGATGGCCGCGAGGAACGCCGCTCGCACCCCGTGCTTCTCCAGCTCGCGGATCGCCATGATCGTCGTGCCCGCGGGCGACGTGACCGCCTCGCGCAGGATCACCGGGTGCTGGTCGCCCTGGGCCAGCATCGCCGCCGCCCCGACCGCCGACTGGATGATCAGCTGCCCGGCCAGGTCGCGCGGGATGCCGAGCAGGATGCCCGCGTCGATCATCGCCTCGACGAGGTAGAAGAAGTACGCGGGCCCGGAGCCCGACAGCGCCGTCACGGCGTCCTGCTGCGCCTCGGGGACGCGGGCCACCTTGCCGACCGTGGACAGCAGCTCCTCGACCAGGTCGAGGTGCTCCGGCCCGGCGTGCGCACCCGCGGAGATGGCGCTCATCGCCTCACCCACGAGCATCGGCGTGTTGGGCATGACCCGGACCACCGCGGTGCCTTCGGGCAGCCTGCGTTCGTACAGGGCCGTCGGAAGGCCCGCGCAGAGCGAGACGACCAGCGCTCCCGGCCGGACCACCGGCGCCAGCTCGTCCAGCAGCGGCTCGATGTCCTGCGGCTTCACCGCGACCACCAGCACGTCCGCCCGCGCGGCGGCCTCCGCCACGTCCACGGCGTCCGTGCCGTACTGCTTGGCCAGTTCCTCGGCCCGCAGCGGGTGCTTCTCGGTGAACAGCAGCTCGTGGGGATCCCGGCCACCCTGGAGGAGCCCGGACAGCAGGGCCTCCCCGATCTTGCCCGCGCCCAGCACGGCGATCGTCGTCATGGCGACAAGGGTGCCACGGGGGTGCGAGCGGGTTCAGCCGTCGTCGCGGTCGGCGAAGTCCACCTCGCGGGCCAGGTCGAGGATCTCCTCCGGTGTGCCGACCAGCCCGCCGCCGGGCAGCGGCGGCGCCCGGTGCTCGCGGAGGTCGAGGTGGTCGACCTCATAGCCCCGGAGGTCCGGGTCACCGCGGAAGCGGCGCCGGC
>DATMCA010000825.1:0-3337 GCA_035559015.1 Umezawaea sp.
AGCAGGAGCGACTGGTGCGTCCGAGCGAGGTCGCCCGCGAGCAGCCCGAGGGCGCCCTGCACCCCGCCCACCGCCGCGACGAACACCGCGATGTCGCCGGTCGTGAGCTGACCGGAGCGGGCCCGGGTCACCGCCCACAGCAGCCCCGCACCCGCCACCACCGCCGCCAGCAACCCCAGACCCGTCTGCGCCAGGACTTCACGCCGGTCCAGCAGGCGTTGCGCGGCGTTCACGACACGGCGGTCGGCCATCATCCGCCGCCGCAGGAACGCGCCGAGGTCGAACAGCCGCACCTCTTTCGCCGCCTCGACCGTGGACAGCAGCCCGGCGTGGAAGAACTCCCGCCGCTCAGCCGGCCCCAGCTCCCAGTACAGCCGTGCGCGCCGACGGGACAGCGCGACCTCCGCGACCAGCACCGGCAACGCGGCCAGCAGCACCACCACGGCCATCGTGGAGCTCAGCACGAGCAACGAGCCGAGAAACCCGACGATCGCGATCGCCGACCGCGCCACGCCCAGCCCACCGTCCACGACCTGGGTCGGGGTGAGGCCCCCGGAGTCCTGCGCGAGCCGCAGCCTGTCCAGGAACCCTGGGTCCTCGAACCGGCTCAACCCCGCGAACCCGGCGACCGCCGTGAACAGCCGGTCCTTGGCCAGCACACCCACCTCGCGGTCCAGTTCAGCGCGCAGGTAGTGCAGCACGTGCGGCACGACGCCGACCGCGACCCCGATCCCGGCGAGCCCGGCGGCGGACCCGACCAGTCCGGTCGGGTCCGCCGCCGACGCCAAGCCGTCGAGCACGAGCTTGGTCAACCACGCCGTCGCCACCGGGAGCGTGCCGGTGGCCAGCGTCAGCACCACGTACAGCGCCACCGGACCGGGTGCGGCGCGGACCGCCAGCGCGGTTGCGACAGTGCCTCTGCGAACCGCGTGGCGCACGCCGCGCTCCACCCTCACCGTATAGGGGTTGGTCACGGCAGCGCGACCGGTCGGACGAGGTCCACCCGGTCCGACGTCACGACAACCCGTCCGGACCGGTCGGGTGCGACGGCCAGCACGGTCGGGTACGCGGTCGTTCGGAACGCGGTCGCCAGCGCGCCGTCGTGGTGCTCCAGCACGACCCGCGCGACGGTCGCGAGCGACTCGGCCAACGACTGCGCGGCTTCGCCGTCGCCGGACACCCCGACGAGCACCCGCCTGCGCCCGCCGGGGAACGCACGGGCGTGATCGAGGAACGAGGGGAGCTTCTCGTGGCAGGGACGGCAGTTCGGCGAGAAGAACGCCACCAGCGTGTCGGCGTCCAGGGAGCGGCGACCGACCAGTTCACCCTCCACGGTGGACACCTCGAACTCACCGACTTCCTCGCCCGCCCGCAACGAGGTCAAGCCGGACGTCCTTTCCTCCAGCAGCGCCGCGTGGTCGCGCAACCGGCGCACCACCCCGGCGACGAGCACGAGGTTCAGCAGGCACAGCAGGCCGACGAAGACCGTGGCCACGACTAGGTAGGGCATCAGGACTCCTTCGCGGAGATCGGCGTGAACAGTGCGACCAGGTGGTCCGACATGGCCACCAGGAGCCCGGCGAGAACGCCGAACGCGGCGGCGAACACCGCTCCGGCGTCCAGCGGCGGTGCTGGCGGGCCGAGTGCGCCGGTGAGCGCACACGCGGTCAGGACCAGGTTGCGAACGACGTGCTGGCGGCCGAGTGGGGTGGTGGTCGCGCCGAAGCACCGGCACGGGGTAGCGCGGTCCTGCCGCACCACCCGCGCGACCACTGCGGTGAACACCGCGAGCAGTCCAGCGGCCAGCACGAACCCGGCAGTGGCCGCGGTCCGCGAGGGCAGCACGAGCAGCACCGCGACCGCCATCTCGGCGACCACGACGAGCACCGGGATCGCGGGGTGGCCCGGACCTCCCAGGTCGCGCACCGACTCCGCGAACGCCGCCGGACCGCGGACCTTGCCCACCGACGACAGCGCGAACACCACGACGAGCACCCACCCCACGGCGACGGTCGCGTACGGCACTCCACACCCCCAAACAGCTCGGGCGGTGGCGACCCGGGATCGAGCCGCCACCGCCGCCGACGGTGCCGGTCAGACCGATGACCGGCGGTGGACTACTTGCAGATGACGTACTGGCAGTTCTGACCCGCCGAGTCGCAGCACGCCTCGCACGGACGGCCCGCGCACTGCCAGCACGACTTGTAGTTGCGGACGTAGCACACCGCCGCCGCGGCCTCGACCGACGGCACGAAAAGCCCGACGAGCCGGTGCCCTATCTCCTCCAGCTTGCGCAATGTCCTCTCCTCTCCCGTCACCACCGGGTGATCCCGGTGCGTAGCCCCTCGGCTTCGCACCCGGCATGCTGCCGAGCCGGTCTGCAACGAATCTGGGACGAATCTGGGACGTCACGGTGAACGCCGTACTGCGCCCCACAATCAGGTCCACGCCTCCGCGAGCCGCACCTTCACCGAGCTGTACCTGCGGCACATCGACACCGACCAGCGGCACCCACCCACGGGCACTTCGAGTGGCTCTTGCCTGTGACAGCTCGGCTCTACCCGGCCCTCACCGAACCCGACGACGTGCCAGCGTTGATCAACAGCAGCGCGCAACTGGAGCCCTACGCGGCCTTGGCCGCGGTCAACAACCCCGCAGCAACGGACCCGAACTCGACGCGCCAGTAACAAGCTGACGACTCGTGGCTCATCGCGAGCCGACAAGGGGATTGTCGTCAGGACGACTGCACGCGCATGCCGTCGAACACCACGCGCAGCAGGGCTTGGGATTGTGGGCTGTCGGTTGGGATTTCGGCGCTGCGCACGGCGTGTGCCAAGCCGCACATGAGGGACAGCACTCCCGCGGCGTCGAGGTCGGCTCGCAACCGCCCTTGCGCGCGAGCACGTTCCATCAGGTCCGACAGTTGCTCGATCAGGGCGTTGCGGGTCTTGGTGGTCTGTTCGAGCGCCAACGTCGCGCGCGCGGTCACCTTCTCGAACAGGGCGTCCTCGGCGAGCAGCGTGAAGTGCATCGTGAGCACGCGCTCGAACTGTCCCGGTCCCGCGTCGCCCAGCACGTCGGCGAGGTCGTCGAACCGCTCCCAGACGAGGACCTCCTCCAGTTCTTCCACCGTGGCGAAGTGCCGGTAGACCGTTCCCACGCCCACGTCGGCCGCACGGGCGACCGCGTTGAGCGCGAGGGGTTCGCCCCGCGCGGCGAGGTCGCGGGCCGCCTCGACGATCCGCGCGTGGTTGCGTGCCGCGTCCTTGCGAAGTCCTTCCATCCCCCCAGCCTATCCGGATGACTCATCCAATCGGATAGTGTATCCATATAGAGA
>DATMCA010000826.1:0-2128 GCA_035559015.1 Umezawaea sp.
CGCCGCGGCTGTCGTTCTTCTGGGCCGTGGGCATGAACTTCTTCATGGAGGTCGCGAAGATGCGCGCGGCCCGGCTGCTGTGGGCCAAGCTGGTCAAGGGCTTCGACCCGAAGTCCCCCAAGTCCTTGTCGCTGCGCACCCACTGCCAGACGTCCGGGTGGTCGCTGACCGCGCAGGACGTGTTCAACAACGTGACCCGCACGTGCGTCGAGGCGATGGCCGCGACCCAGGGGCACACGCAGTCGTTGCACACCAACGCGCTGGACGAGGCCCTGGCCCTGCCGACGGACTTCTCCGCGCGGATCGCCCGCAATACGCAACTCTTCCTCCAGCAGGAGTCCGGCACCACGCGGGTCATCGACCCGTGGGGCGGCAGCGCGTTCGTGGAACGGCTCACGAACGACCTGGCGCACCGGGCGTGGGGCCACATCACCGAGGTCGAGGCCGCGGGCGGGATGGCGAAGGCGATCGAGGCCGGGATCCCGAAGCTGCGCATCGAGGAGGCCGCCGCCCGCACCCAGGCGCGGATCGACTCCGGGCGGCAGCCGGTGATCGGCGTGAACAAGTACCAGGTCGAGTTCGACGAGAAGATCGACGTCCTCAAGGTCGACAACGCGGGCGTGCGGGCGCAGCAGCTGGAGAAGCTGCGGAGGCTGCGCGAGGAACGCGACCCCGGCGCGGTCGAGTCGGCGCTGGACGCTCTGACGAAGGCCGCGGACGGGGAAGGGAACCTGTTCGCGCTGGCCATCGAGGCGGCACGGGCGAAGGCCACCGTCGGCGAGATCTCCGAGGCGCTGGGCAAGGTCTGGGGCCGCCACTCGGCCCAGATCCGCACCATCTCCGGCGTCTACCGGGAGGAGTCGGGCGCAGTGTCCAACGTGGACGCCACCCGTGCCGTGGTCGAGGAGTTCGCCGAGGCCGAGGGGCGCCGTCCCCGCATCCTGGTCGCCAAGATGGGCCAGGACGGGCACGACCGCGGCCAGAAGGTCATCGCGACCGCGTTCGCCGACCTCGGCTTCGACGTGGACGTCGGCCCGCTGTTCCAGACCCCCGGCGAGGTGGCGCGGCAGGCCGTCGAGGCGGACGTGCACGTCGTCGGCGTGTCGTCGCTGGCCGCCGGGCACCTCACGCTGGTGCCCGCGCTGCGCGACGAGCTGGCGGAGCTGGGCCGCGAGGACATCATGATCGTGGTCGGCGGCGTGATCCCGCCGCAGGACTTCGACGCGCTCCGCGAGGCCGGCGCCGCGGCGATCTTCCCGCCCGGCACGGTGATCGCGGACGCGGCGGGCGACCTGCTGGGCAAGCTGTCGGCCCAGCTCGGCCATGCCTAGGGCGGTGGACGTCGGCGAGTACGCGAAGGGCGTGCTCGGCGGGAACCGGGGTGTCCTGGCCCGCGCGATCACGCTCGTCGAGTCCACCAGGGCGGACCACCGCGCGTCGGCGCAGGAGCTGCTGGTCGAGCTGCTGCCGCACGCGGGCGGCGCGCACCGGGTCGGCGTCACCGGCGTCCCCGGCGTCGGCAAGTCGACGTTCATCGACGCGCTGGGCACCAAGTTGACGACCGCGGGCCACCGGGTGGCCGTGCTGGCGGTCGACCCGTCGTCCACCCGGACCGGCGGCAGCATCCTCGGCGACAAGACCCGCATGGCCAGGCTGGCGGTCGACCCCGCCGCCTACATCCGGCCGTCGCCGACGTCCGGCACGCTCGGCGGCGTCGCGCAGGCGACCAGGGAGACCATCGTCCTGGTCGAGGCGGCGGGCTACGACGTCGTGCTGGTCGAGACCGTCGGCGTGGGACAGTCCGAAGTGGCCGTCGCGAACATGACGGACTGCTCGCTGTTCCTCACCCTCGCCCGCACCGGCGACCAGCTCCAGGGCATCAAGAAAGGCGTCCTGGAGCTCGCCGACGTCATCGCGGTCAACAAGGCCGACGGCCCGCACGTCCGAGACGCGCAGAAAGCCGCCCGGGAACTGGCCGGCGCGCTCCGGCTGCTGCACGGCGATCGCGGCGGCTGGGACGCACCGGTGCTGACCTGCAGCGCGTCCGAGGAAACCGGCCTGGCGGAGGTCTGGGAGCAGGTCGTCCGCCACCAGGACACCCGGCTGGCGTCCGGCGCGCTGGCGGCCC
>DATMCA010000827.1:0-5765 GCA_035559015.1 Umezawaea sp.
CACCCGGCCGCCGGTCAGGTGGAGTTCGGGCCAGCGCGGGCCTTCGACGGATTCGGTGCCCAGGGTCAGGTCCAGGCCGCCGCCCAGGGGGTCGCAGTCGATGAGCAGGCCCTGGCCGCCCGAGGTGAGGACGGCTTGGCCCACGGCCGCGGCGAACACCGAGGCGCCCGCCCCACCTCGGCCGCCCAGCACGGCCACCACCCGGCCGTCGGCGCTGGGTGGGCCTTCGGCCAGGTCGGCCAACGCGCCCGCCAGCCACTGCTCGGCCGCGGGGAGTTCGACCACGCGCTCCAGGCCCAGCGCCACGGCCGGTGGCCACACGGCCTGCGACGGCGGTTGGGAGCAGACGAGGTAGACGCCGGTGCGGCGCGGTAGGTCGAGCAGGCCGCACTCGAAGGCGCCCCACTCGTCCAGCAGCACGACGGGCGCGTCCTTCCACCTGGTGCGCAACGCCGCGGCGTCCACCACGCGGTCGAGCTCGCAGCCCGCCGCGGCGGCCAGGCGGAGCAGGTCGTCCAGCAGTGGTTCATCGCCCACCAGGGCCACGGGGCGGTTCGCGTCCACTCCGGCTCACCTCCCATTCGACTCGGTGCAGGTCCGAGGTCAACGGTCGGCTGTCGTGAGCAAAGCCACAAGCGATGAAGATCAACATGTGGACAAGTACCTGGGCTGTGGACAAGTCAGCGGTCGAAAGCCGGCTTTGTCGGTGCCGTGCGAGAGGCTGGGGGGTTGGGCTCCGAACGCCGGTACGACGGCGGGGAACGGCCACTCGAAAGGCGGCTCACCTGACCCCGGACATGGGACGACCCCCGCCAGGGGGGAGGGACGGGGGTCGTCATTGGTTCAGTCCCGGGGGGTCGGACTGAACCGGTCCGGCAGAACCGGACAGCACCACTGTATCCCCAGAACCTTGACTGGTGCTTGTCTTCCGTTGGAGGACACGAGGAATTTCCGCCATCCGCGCACCACGACTTCGTCAAGAAGCGAAACGCCGCACCGGAACCGAACCCCTAAACTGACCTCGTGACCGACCCCGGCAGCGGCGAAGCCCCCGCACAAGGCAACCGAGTCGCCGCGTTCTTCGACCTGGACAAGACGGTCATCGCCAAGTCGAGCACGTTGGCGTTCAGCAGGCCCTTCTTCCAGGAGGGTCTGATCAACCGGCGCGCGGTGCTCAAGAGCGCCTACGCGCAGTTCGTGTTCATGCTCGCCGGCGCGGACGCGGACCAGATGGACCGGATGCGCTCGCACATCACCGCGCTCTGCGAGGGGTGGGACGTCGAGCAGGTCAGGTCGATCGTCGACGAGACGCTGCACGACATCGTCGATCCCCTGGTCTACAAGGAGGCCACCCAGCTGATCGCCGACCACAAGGCGGAGGGGCACGACGTCGTCGTGGTCTCGGCCTCGGGCGAGGAGCTGGTGGCCCCGATCTCCGGCATGATCGGCGCGACGCACAGCGTCGGCACCCGGATGGTGGTCGCGGACGGCCGCTACTCCGGTGAGATCGACTTCTACTGCGCGGGCGAGAACAAGGCGATCGCGATCAAGCAGTTGGCGCAGAAGCACGGTTACGACCTGGAGGACTGCTTCGCGTACTCCGACTCCGTGACGGACCTGCCGCTGCTCGAAGCGGTCGGCCACCCGACGGTGGTCAACCCGGACCGCGGGTTGCGGAAGATCGCCGCGCAACGGGGTTGGCCGGTGCTCACGTTCTCCGATCCGGTCTCGCTGCGCGCCCGCATCCCCACTCCTTCGGGCACGGCCGTCGCGGTCACCGCGATCGGCCTCGGGGCGGCCGCCGCGGCCGGCGTCGCCTGGTACGGGATGCGCCGTCGGCGACGGAGCTAGGCGCTGGGGAACCGGTGGGTGACGACCGCCGCCCGATCAGCGGTACCCGGCCGGAAATGCCTGCGATCAACCAACTTTCGCTACTGAACGTCGCTTGAACGGTGCACCCTTCCGAGGTCTTGCTGTGACGGCGCACACGGTCTACAAATGGAGGTGCGGACCTCCGGTCGGCCAGGGACGGAGCAGAAGATAAGCGACGTCCACCCCGGCAGAGCTCCGTGCACGGACTTCGAGCACCCACGCGCAGCACGCCGCGGGAGGCTTGCCGTCAAGGGCCTGCGTACCGGGACGCTGGACGCCGAGGCCATGTTGATACGGCACGAGTTGCACGCTTGGTAACTCGAAAGCCCGTGCTGTCGGCGGGGGCCCCACACGAGAGTGCGGGGCCCCCGCCATTTTCGTCATCCGGCCGGATTCCCCAGGACACGGCACAATTCCGACCCGTTGACCGACCAGCGGGTCGTGAGTAACTTGCGAATATGTCCGGATAGTTGTGGGAAACACGCCTGGGGAGGCTCGTGTGGGCCGGGTCGGACGCTCGTTAGCCGTTGTCGTGCTGGTCACGGCAGGGATCTGCACGCCGGTCGCCGCCACGGCGGAGCCCGTTCTCGCTCTCTCGGAGAACATCACGACCCTCGTTCGGGGCATGACGCTGGAGGAGAAGGTCGGTCAGCTGTTCGTGACCTACCTCAACGGGCAGTCACCCGACGAGGTGAATCCGGTGAACCGGACGGACTTCGGCGTCGACACCCCCGCACAGGTGGTGGCGAAGTTCCACCCCGGCGGGGTCATCTACTTCAACAACTCCAGCCGCGACAACATCGACACCCCCCAGCAGATCGCCGCGCTGTCGAACGGTCTCCAGCGCTCCGCGATGGCGTCGGGGAGCCGGATCCCGCTGGCGATCTCGACGGACCAGGAGATGGGGATCGTCACCCGGATCGGCGCCCCCGCCACCCAGTTCCCCGGCAACATGGCGCTCGGCGCGGGCCGCTCGACGGCAGACGCCGAGCGGGCCGCCACGATCACCGCGAACGAGCTGCGCGCGATGGGGATCAACCAGGACTTCGCGCCGGACGCGGACGTGAACTCGAACCCGGTGAACCCGGTGATCGGGGTCCGCTCGTACTCCAGCGACCCCGCGCTGGCGGCGGACATGGTGGCCGCCCAGGTCCGCGGCTACCAGCAGCGCTTCCTGGCGAGGGGCGCGGTGTCGGCGACGGCGAAGCACTTCCCCGGCCACGGCGACACGGCGGAGGACAGCCACACGAGCCTGCCGGTGGTGGACCGGACGGTGGAGCAGTGGCGGGCCGTCGACGCGCCGCCGTTCCGCGCGGCCATCGCGGCGGGCATCGACTCGATCATGACCGCGCACATCCAGACGCCGCGGATCGACCCTTCCGGTGAGCCCGCGACGCTGTCCAAGCCGATCGTCACCGGTCTGCTGCGCGAGGAGCTGCACTACGACGGCGTCGTCATCACCGACTCGCTCGGCATGGCGGGCGTGCGCCAGCTGCATTCCGACGCGGAGATCCCGGTGCTCGCGCTCAAGGCGGGCGTCGACCAGCTGCTGATGCCGGTGAACCTGGAAGTGGCCGTCACGAGCGTCCTGAACGCCGTGCGCGGCGGCGAGATCAGCGAGCGCCGCATCGACCAGAGCGTCCTGCGGATCCTGCGGATGAAGTTCCTCCGGGGCATGCTCACCCACCCCCTCGTCGACGTGAACGCGGTGCCCACCGCGGTCGGCTCCCCCGCCAACCTGGCCGCCGCCCAGCAGATCACCGACCGCACGACCACCGTCGTCCGCAACGACGACGGCGTGCTCCCGTTGCGCACGCGGCCGACGTCCGCGCTGGTCACGGGCTGGGGTGACACCACGACGGCGGCGTTGGCCGAACGGTTGACCGCCCGCGGCGCGACCACGGCGCGGCTCGTCACCGGCAGCGCCCCGACCGAGGCGCAGGTCGCGGCGGCGGTGCAGGCGGCGTCGCAGGCCGAGGTCGTCGTCCTGCTCACGAACGCGCTGAGCAAGCAGCCCGCGCAGCAGGCGCTGCTGGCCGGGCTCCTGGCGACCGGGAAACCGGTGGTCGCGGTGGCCGTGCAGAACCCGTACGACGTCGGGTACGACGCTCCGACGTGGCTGGCCACCTACTCCTACGGCGCGGTGTCGATGGAGTCGCTGGCCAAGGTCGTCTACGGCGAGGTCGGCCCGCGGGCGAAGCTGCCGGTGGAGGTGCCGGGGCCGACGAGGTACCCGCTCGGCCACGGCGTGACCTGGTGAGGCGCCGGCAGCTCCTCCAGGCGGGCGCGCTGGCCGTGCCCGCGCTGGCCGTGGCGAGCTCCCCGGCGCACGCCACGTCCGCCAAGGTCGTCACGGGCGCCGAACTGCTGGCCCGCGACGGCTGGACGCGCCTGCGCGGCAAGCGCTTCGGCGTCCTGACGAACCCGACGGGCGTGCTGGTCGACCAGACGCACATCGTCGACTCCATGATCGCCGCGGGCCAACGACCGACCGCGGTCTTCGGCCCCGAGCACGGCTTCCGCGGCACGGCCCAAGCGGGCGGTTCCGAGGGCGACTACGCCGACCCGCGCACCGGTGTCCCCGTCTACGACACGTACGGCAAGAACGCCGAGCAGGTGGCCGCGCTGTTCCGCAAGGCGGGCGTGGACACGATCGTCTTCGACATCGCGGACGTCGGCGCGCGCTTCTACACCTACATCTGGTCCCTCTACACGGCGATGTGCGCCGCCGCGGCGACCGGAGCGGCGTTCCTCGTGCTGGACCGCCCGAACCCCGTCGGCGGCACGGCGAAGGGCCCGCAGCTCGACCCGGCGTTCGCCTCCGGGGTCGGCCGCAAACCGATCGTCCAGCAGCACGGCCTGACCGTCGGCGAGTTGGCGGAGCTGTTCGACGCCGAGTTCCTGCCGTCCGACGGCGGCAGGCTGGCACACCTCGACGTGGTCGAGGTGAAGGGGTGGCGGCGGGCGGACCTGGCGACGGGCCTGCCGTGGGTGCCGCCCAGCCCGAACATGCCGACGCAGGACACCGCGCTGGTCTACTCCGGCACCTGCCTGTTCGAGGGCACCGTGTTCTCCGAGGGCCGCGGCACGACCCGGCCGTTCGAGACCGTGGGCGCGCCGGACGTGGACTGGCGGTGGGCCGAGGAGCTGAACGGGCTCCGCCTGCCCGGCGTCCGGTTCCGCGAGACGTACTTCTCCCCCACGTTCGGCAAGTTCGTCGGCAAGACCTGCGGCGGCGTGGCCCTGCACGTCACCGATCCGGCGAGGTTCGACGCGATCCGCGCGGCCGTCGCGATGATCGTCCTGGCCCGTTCCCTCTACCCCGCGCTGTTCGCCTGGCGCCCGGACGACTACATCGACAACCTCAGCGGCTCGGACAGGTTGCGGCACATGGTCGACGCGGGCGCGGGCGTCGACGAGGTCGTCGGGGCCTGGGAGGCCGAGCTGACCGCGTTCCGCCGCACCAGACGTCCGTACCTCCACTACCGGTGAGGACCGCGATGCGCCTGCCCGCCCTGCTCCTGGTGACCCTGGTGGCCATGTCCGTCAGCCCCGCCCAAGCCGATCCGTCGACCGGTCGGTTCGACCGCCCGCACACGGGGTTCGCCCCGCCGTGGACCACGCTGCACCCAGGCAGGCTGGAGCCGGGGCCGATCGACGCCGCGCTGGAGCAGGTCCGCCGCTACACCGAGGCCGACGCGACCGGGCACCCGCTGTTCTCCGGCGCGGTGACGCTGATGGTCCACGACGGCGAGGTCGTCGCCCACCGGCCGACCGGGTGGGCGGTGCGGTACTCCGACCAGACCACCGAGCTGCCGGTGGAGCAGCGGGTGCCGATGGCCGAGGACACGATCTTCGACCTCGCGTCGATCTCGAAGCTGTTCACGTCCATC
>DATMCA010000828.1:0-2628 GCA_035559015.1 Umezawaea sp.
ACCGTGTCCCTCGCCCCGGGCACGTTCTACGACAAGAACTGGATCGCCTGCGACACCTGGTCGTCGAGCCCGCATTACGGCAACTGCTACACGGAGTGGGACGACGCCGGCACAGGAGCCACCCTCTTGATGAGCACCTCGACGGACGGCGGCTTGACCTGGGGTCCTCCCCTTTCACCAGCAGGTGAACCCGGAGGGCTCGGCGGCCAGCCGGTCGTCCAGCCGAACGGAAACGTCGTCGTGCCGTACGAGGCAGCCAGCATGGAAGCTTTTCGTTCGGTCGACGGGGGTGCGACGTGGACGTCGCCGACCACGATCAGCAGCATCACCGATCACGCGGTCAACGGCTTCCTTCGCACTTCGCCGCTTCCCTCTGCGGAAGTCGCGGGGGACGGCAGGGTCTACGTCGCCTGGCAGGACTGCCGCTTCCGGTCGGGCTGCACGTCGAACGACATCGTCATGAGCTCCTCGCTCGACGGCGTCAGCTGGTCGGCCGTCATCCGCATCCCGATCGATCCGACGACGAGCAGCGTCGACCACTTCATCCCGGGCCTCGCCGTCGACCGGAACACCGCCGGCAGCGAGACGCATCTTGCGCTCGGCTACTACTACTACCCGGTGAGCGACTGCACCTCGGACACGTGCCGCCTCATCCTCGGCTTCGTTTCCTCGCTCGACGCGGGCGCGACGTGGACGCCGCCCGCGCAGGTCACGGCGCCAATGCCGCTCTCCTGGCTCGCCGATACGACCCAGGGGCGGATGGTCGGCGACTACATGTCGACGTCGTTCACCGCCGACGGCAAGGCGCATCCGGTCTTCGCGATTGCCAAGCCTCCGACCGGCGACGTGTTCTCCGAGCGGGCGGCGACCGCGACCTTCGACCCGACCGCGCCGCAGGTCTCCCCGAGGGTGCGTGCGGGGAGGGAGCGGCCCGTCTATCGTGGCCACGACCGGCGCGGTTTCAAGGTCCCGAGGGCGTACTAGGTCAATGACGACGCGATGGCTGAGCGGCGGTGTGGGCACGATCGCCGTCGGCGTGGCCGCAGTCTGTCTCCTCGTCGTCGCGGGCGGGTCCGCCGGCACGGTGCTGGCGACTCCGATCAGCAGCGACCCGTACACGAACTCGTCGAGCCAGCACAAGACGCAGGTCGAGGCGGACTCGTTCGCGTTCGGAAACACGATCGTCGCCACCTTCCAGACCGGCCGCTTCGACAACGGCGGGTCGAGCAACCTCGCCTGGTCAACCTCGACCGATAGTGGGCGGACGTGGACGACGGGTGTGCTTCCGGGCACGACTGTCTACCAGGGTGGGCCGTGGTCGCGGATGAGCGATCCGGCGGTCGCCTACGACCCCGAGCACGACGTCTGGATGATCTCGGGCCTCGCCATCGACGCGTCGGCCAGCGGCGCGGCCATCCTGACCAGCCGTTCGACCGACGGAGGCCTCACGTGGCAGGACCCGGTCACCACCGCGACTGCGCCGGGGACCTTCTTCGACAAGAACTGGATTGCCTGCGACATCTGGGCGTCGAGCCCTCATTACGGCAACTGCTACACGCAATGGGAAGACGCCGGTGTGGGCTCTCCGATCATGATGAGCACGTCCACCGACGGCGGCCTCACCTGGGGCCCAATTCAGATGCCTGTCGACAATGCCACCGGCCTCGGCGGCCAGCCGGTCGTCCAGCCGAACGGGAATGTGATCGTTCCTTACTCCAGCGGCTCGATCTACTCCTTCCGCTCGACCGACGGCGGCGCCACCTGGTCCGCTTCGACCTTCGTCGCAAGCGCCGACTTTCACCGCCCCGCGGGCGATCTCCGAATCCATCAGCTGTCTTCGGCCGAGGTCGACGGCGAGGGCAGGGTGTATGTCGTCTGGCACGACTGCCGGTTCCGATCGGGCTGCTCGGCGAACGACATCGTCATGACCACATCGCTCGATGGGCTCACCTGGACGCCGGTCACACGGATTCCGATCGACCCGACCACGAGCGGTGTCGACCATTTCATTCCGGGCATTGCCGCAGACAGAGCGACCTCCGGCAGCAGCGCCCATCTCGCGCTCGGCTACCACTACTACCCGGTCGGCAACTGCACCTTCCAGACGTGCCAGATGACAGTCGGCTTCGTGTCGTCGCTGGACGGTGGTGCGACGTGGACGCCGCCGACGCGGGTTGCGGGCCCGATGAGCATGTCGTGGATTGCGGACACGAACCAGGGCCGGATGGTCGGCGACTACATGTCGACGTCGTTCACGGCCGACGGCAAGGCGCACCCGTTCTTCGCGTGGGCCAAGGCACCGACGGGCAGCGTGTTCTCGCAGCGCGCCGCGACGGCGACCTTCGACCCCACCGCTCCGCAGGTCTCCCCGAGGGTGCGCGCGGTCAAGGAGCGGCCCGTCTATCGCGGCCACACCCGGCGGGAAAGCCGCCAGCTCCGGAGGCCGTACTAGCCCATGACGACGCGGAGGCTGAGAGGCGTAGCGAGCACGATCGCCATCGGCGCCGCGGCAGCCTGCCTCCTCGTCGTCGCGAGCGGCTCTGCCGGCACGGTGCTCGCCACGCCGATCAGCAGCGATCCGTACACGAACCCGAACAGCCAGCACGCGACCCAGGTCGAGCCCGACTC
>DATMCA010000829.1:0-21043 GCA_035559015.1 Umezawaea sp.
CCGGTCACCGGCGCGTTCGTCGACTTCGGGCTGCACTTCGCGCACAACGCGGCCGAGCTGCTCGCCCGCGGGTACGGGCCGTACTACTACCTGCCCAAGATGGAGAGCCATCTCGAGGCCCGGCTGTGGAACGACGTGTTCACCGCCGCGGAGAAGCAGCTCGGGATCCCGTACGGCTCGGTCCGCGCGACCGTGCTGATCGAGACCATCCCGGCCGCGTTCGAGATGGAGGAGATCCTCTACGAGCTGCGCGACCACGCGTCGGGCCTCAACGCGGGCCGCTGGGACTACCTGTTCAGCATCATCAAGTACTTCCGCGACGCGGGTGCCGACTTCGTGCTGCCCGACCGCAACAGCATCACCATGACCGCGCCTTTCATGCGCGCCTACACCGAGTTGCTGGTGCGCACGTGCCACCGGCGCGGGGCGTTCGCGATGGGCGGCATGGCCGCGTTCATCCCGAACCGGCGCGACCCGGAGGTCACCGAGCGGGCGCTGGCGAAGGTCCGCGACGACAAGACCCGCGAGGCCACCGACGGCTTCGACGGCTCATGGGTCGCGCACCCGGACCTCGTCCCGGTGTGCCGGGAGATCTTCGACGTCCAGTTCGGCAGCAAGTCCAACCAGCTCGACCGGCAGCGCGACGACGTGTCCGTGACGGCCGCGCAGCTCCTCGACTTCAAGGCCACCGGCGGCGAGGCGACCAGGGCGGGCGTCGAGTCCGCCGTGGACGTCGGCCTGCGCTACCTCGTGTCCTGGTTGAGCGGCAACGGCGCCGCCGCGATCCACAACCTGATGGAGGACGCGGCGACCGCCGAGATCTCCCGTTCCCAGCTGTGGCAGTGGGTGCACAACGGGGTCGTGCTCAGCGACGGCACGCCGGTGACCGCCGACCTGGTGCGGGAAGTGCTGGCGCGCACCAAGTCCGAGCTGTCCGGTGAGCACGTGGACCTGGCGGCCGAGCTGTTCGAGCAGGTCGCGCTGTCCGAGGACTTCGCGGACTTCCTCACCGTTCCCGCGTACGCCCGGATCCCCTGACGTGGCGAGGACTTCGCTCGACGCGGTGGCGGTCGCGGCCGCCACCGCGCGGCTGTCCGATGTGGAACGGGTGCTGCCGGACGGCCGCCAGCCCGTGCACACCTGCTACGTCCCCGCGTCGAAGGTGACCGTGGACGTCGTGCGCGACTGGGGCGCGCAAGCGCTTGCCGCACTGGAGGAACACCCCGAAGCGCTGGCCGCCGTGCTGCCGGAGGAGCTGGCCCCGAGGATCCGGGACCGGGTGCGCGCCAAGCTCGCCGCCGAGCCCGTGGAGGACCTGCGGATCGACTTCGAGGACGGCTACGGGGCTCCGGGCGACGACGTGGAGGACGCCGACGCCGAGCGCACCGCGGGGGTCGTGGCGAAGTGGCGCGACGACGGCGTGCTGCCGCCGTACGTCGGGCTGCGGATGAAGTCCTTCGACACCAGGGCTTTGCGCGATCGCGGCATCCGGACGCTGGACATCTTCCTGACGGCGCTGGGGGATCCGCCGCCCGGCTTCGTCATCACGTTCCCGAAGGTGACGTCGGTCGACCAGGTCGAGGTGTTCGGCGAGGTGCTCGACCTGTTCGGCATCCCGCTGCGGTTCGAGATCCAGGTCGAGACCACCCAGTCCATCGTGGACGCCGAGGGCAGGCTGGCGATCCCGCGGTTCGTCGCGGCCGGTCGCGGTCGGGTGTCGGGATTGCACTTCGGCACCTACGACTACACGGCGGGCTGCGGGCTCGGCGCCGCGCACCAGCACCTCGCGCACGGCGCGTGCGACTTCGCGCGCAACGTGATGCAGGTGTCGGCGGCCAACGCGGGGGTTCGGGTCTCCGACGGCTCGACGAACGTCCTGCCGGTCGGCGACGCCGTCGAGGAGGGCTGGCGCACCCACTACGGGCTGGTGCGGAGGTCGTTGGCCCACGGCTTCTACCAGGGCTGGGACCTGCACCCGGCGCAGCTGGTCACGCGGTACGCGGCCGTGCACGCGTTCTACCTCGAAGGCGTCGAGGCGGACGCGCGCAGGCTGAAGGCGTACGTGGAGCGGGCGGGCGGCACGGTGCTCGACGAGCCCGCGACCGCGCAGGCGCTGTCGTCCTCGTTCCTGCGCGCGCTGGACTGCGGCGCCCTGGACGAGACCGAGGTGCTGCGCGTGACGGGACTGCGGGTCGAAGACCTGGAGGCGTTGGCCAGTCGGACGGCCTAGTGGCGGGTGAGGGCGCGGCTCACGGGCGCGCTGGGCACGACGCGCAGGGCCAGTTCGCGGTCCGCGCAGACGGCCTGGGCATAGCGGACGAGGTCGCGCGCGGCCTGGTCGCAGGCGAACACGGAGGAGAGGTCCAACGTCAGCACGTCGACGTCGGGGCGGTCGGCCGACTCGAAGAAGTCCGTGACCATCCGCTTGAAGTCCGGGGCCGTCGTGGCGTCGAGCGCGCCCGAGACGGTGATCACGGCTTCGTCGTCCAGGAACATCGTGACCGGCGAAAGCCCCCGTTTGACATCACTCATGTTTGCGAGAGTACGGCCTTTTCGTCATCTTGCCGTCACTGTCGGGTGCTCTGTGAGGCACGAGATTCCGCCGAAAGAGTGATCTGTGCCACTAATGGATGAACGGTGCAGGTCAGGGGTGGTGAAGCGGCCCTCCACCACCCCTTGAGCCCGGCTAGAACGCGGGCAGCGTGTCCCACGCGTGCCCGGCCGCCGGCGCGTCGTCGCGCAGCACCGTGCCCTCGATGAGCCCGTACGGGCGGTCGGCCGCGTAGAACACCTCGTTGTCGTTCTCCAGCCCGAACGCGCTGAGGTCTACCGGGAAGTGGTGCTTGTTCGGCATCGACAGCCGCACCTCGGCCACCTCGGGCCGGGCCAGCAGCACGGCCTCGCCCATCGCGTACAGCGTCTGCTGCAACGAGAGGCTGTGCTTGGTCGCGAACGTCGCCAGCATGACCTCGCGGATCTCCGCGAAGCTCTTGGCCCACTCCACGTCGGTGCCCAGGTATCGCCAGCGGGCCGTCACGGACGTGGCCAGGATGCGGTCGTCCGTCTCCTTCAACGTCGTGTACGGGTCCTTCGGGTACCCGTGGAACTCCGAGCCGGTCGACTTCAGCACCACGAGGTCCTTGAGGCCCGACACCACCCACGCGTCCGACCCGTCGACCGTCACGGCGGTGGTGCGCTTCTCGTTGCTCCCCTGGACGAACGAGTGGTCGTTGGCGTCGATGCGGTTCCACCCGTGCTCGTCGACCAGGATCCGAGCGCCGGTGATGGCCTGCTGGGTGGACACGAAGTGCCGTCCGAGCCGCAGGGCGAAGTCCTCGATCTCGCCGACCGGGGCCTGCTTGGCGAACGCGTAGACGGTGTTCTTCTGCGTGTCCGTCGCGAGCACCTTCGAGTTGTCGCCCGTGTGGTGGGTGTCCGCGAGGTCGCCGCGCAGCGAGGTGCTGACCGTCAGGTCCTTGATCGTGTGCACGGACCCGTCCCGCGACACCGTGACGAGGCGGTTCTCCGCCTTCCCGTACTGGTTGGGCCCCAGGGTGATGGCCATTGGTCAGCTCCTTCTGGTGGTGTGCGGGGTCACGCGATGACCTTGCGCAGCCGCAGGGCGGCGATCTTGGCCAGTTCGCGGTTCACCACGCGGAGTTCGGTGGCGGGGTCGTTGTCCATCCGGGCGGCCAGGTCCGCCAGCACCTGCTCGCCGCTGAGCCCGGTCGCGCACACCAGGTAGATGTGGCCGAACCGCTCCTCGTAGGCGAGGTTGGCCGCGACGAGTCGGTCCGCGAGCGAGACGTCGACCCCGGACTGCTCGGCGGACGACCACCCGGCCGAGACCCCGTCGTGCCGGGCGCGTTCACCGATCCGCGGGTGACCCGCGATGGCTCCGAGGATCTCGTGGGCGTCGAGGTCGACCTCGGCCCGCGCGACGAGCGCGTCGACGTCCGGGTACGGACGGGCCGCCACGACGGCTTCGACCCAGCGGGGCACCGCGAGGCATTCGATGAGCAGCGGTCGGAGGTCGTCCGCCGGTGCGGAGTTGAAGCCTGGCAGTCCCGACAAGGGCGTTTCCTTTTCTGTATAGCGGAATTCCTTTTCCGCAGTGAGGGACGGTACGAGCGGTGCCGAGTGCTGTCAACAGTCTTGCGCTCTTCCGCGCCAGCCGCCTACGCTCTCGGTAGACGGAAATTAACTTCCGCATTGTGGAAGGAATGCTCATGCGGTACGACGTCAACCTCTCGATCCTGTTCACCGAGCTGCCGCTGCTCGAACGACCGGCCGCCGCCCGCGCCGCCGGGTTCGACGCGGTCGAGTTCTGGTGGCCCTTCGCGGTCGCCCAGCCGGACGAGCGCGAGGTCGCGGAGTTCGTCGGCGCGATCACCGGCGCGGGCGTGCGGCTCGTCGGCCTGAACTTCTTCGCGGGCGACCTGCCGGGCGGTGACCGCGGCCTGGTGTCGTGGCCGGGCCGCGAAGGCGAGTTCAAGGCGAGCGTCGACATCGCGATCGGCATCGCCCGCGAAACGGGCTGCCGCGCGTTCAACGCCCTGTACGGCAACCGGATCGAGGGCGTCGACCCCGCCGAGCAGGACGCGGTGGCGCTGCGGAACCTCGCGTTCGCCGCCGACGCGGCCGCCGCGATCGACGCGACCGTGCTGCTCGAACCGGTCAGCGCGATCCCGACCTACCCGCTGCTCACGGCCGCCGACGCGCTCGCGGTGGCCGACCGGCTCGGCAAGCCGAACGTGGCCCTGCTGGCCGACCTCTACCACCTCGCCGTCAACGGCGACGACCTCGACGCCGTGATCGCCGAGCACACCGGGCGGATCGGCCACGTGCAGATCGCGGACGCCCCCGGCCGGGGCGAACCGGGTTCCGGCGAACTGGAGCTGGAGCGGTTCCTCGCCCAGCTCGAAGCGAACGGCTACCAGGGGTTCGTCGGCGCCGAGTACAAGTCCACCGGCCCCAGCGCCGCCAGCTTCGGCTGGCTGACCAGGGAGGAAGACCAGTGACGACCATCGGGTTCATCGGCCTCGGCATCATGGGGTCGCCCATGTCCGGGCACCTCGTCGCGGCGGGTCACGACGTGACCGGCTTCGACCTCAACGCCGACTCGGTCGCGAAGCTCGTCGCGGCGGGCGGCACGGCGGCGGCGAGCGTCGCCGACGCCGTGCGCGGCGCGGACGTCGTGATCACCATGCTGCCGAACCACCCGCAGGTCGAGGACGTCGTCCTCGGCGACGGCGGGGTGCTGGAACTGGCGGCGTCCGGAACCCTGCTCATCGACATGAGCACGATCCGGCCGGAGACCTCGGTCGCCGTCGCGGAAGCCGCTGCCGGCAAGGGGATCCGGGTGCTCGACGCGCCCGTGTCCGGCGGTGAGGCCGGGGCCAAGCAGGCCTCGCTGTCGATCATGGTCGGCGGGGAGGAGGCCGACTTCGCCGCGGCCCGACCGGTGCTCGACGTGGTCGGCAAGACCGTCGTCCACGTCGGACCGCACGGCGCGGGCCAGGTCGTGAAAGCGGCCAACCAGCTGATGGTCGGCGGCATCTACGCGCTCGTCGCGGAGGCCATCGTGCTGCTGGAGGCGTCCGGTGTGGACGCCAAGGCGGGCCTCGACGTGCTCGCGGGCGGCCTGGCCGCCAACCGGGTCCTGGACCTCAAGCGGGAGAGCATGATCGCCCGCGAGTTCGCGCCGGGCTTCCGGATCGACCTGCACCACAAGGACATGGGCATCGCGCTGGCCGCGGCCCGGCAGGTCGACGTCGCACTTCCGGTGACGGGGCTGATCGCCCAGCTCATCGCGGCGGGACGGGCGCAGGGTTACGGCTCCCTCGACCACTCCGCCCTGCTCAAGGTCATCGAGAACCTTTCAGGGAGGGCGTAATGCCGAAGATCCCCGTCATGCAGGCCGTCGTCGAGGTCCTCAAGTCCGAGGGCATCGACACCGTGTTCGGCTGCCCCGGCGCCGCGATCCTGCCGTTCTACCAGGCGATGGAGCTCGACGGCACGATCGAGCACCTGATCGTGCGGCACGAGGAGGGTGCCACGCACATGGCCGACGGCTGGTCGCGCACGACCGGCAACGTCGGCGTCGCGATCGGCACGTCCGGTCCCGCGGGCACGAACATGATCACCGGGCTGTACACCGCGCAGGCCGACTCGGTGCCGATCCTCTGCATCACCGGCCAGGCCGTTTCCACGAAGCTGCACCAGGAGGCCTTCCAGGCCGTCGACATCGTCGAGATCGCCAAGCCGGTCACCAAGTGGGCCGTGCAGGTGAAGGAGGCCGCGCAGGCGCCGTGGATCTTCCGCGAGGCGTTCCGGATCGCCCGGTCCGGGCGGCCGGGGCCGGTGTTGATCGACCTGCCGCTGGACGTGCAGAAGCAGGAGATCGAGTGGGACTCCGCGATCGACGCGCCGCTGCCGGTGACGCGGGCGGTGCCGCACGGTCCGCGCGTCGAACGGGCGCTGGACCTGCTGCTGGCGGCCGAGAGGCCGCTGCTGCTCGCGGGCGGTGGCGTGATCCTCGGTGAGGCGCACGAGGAACTGCTGGAACTGGCCGAGTACCTCCAGGTGCCGATCCAGGCGACCCTGATGGGCAAGGGCGCGATCGACGAGGACCACCCGCTGTACGCGGGTATGACCGGCATCCAGACCTCGCAGCGCTACGGAAACGCGTCGTTCCTGGAGTCGGACCTCGTGCTGGCGCTGGGCGCGAGGTTCGGCGACCGGCACACCGGCGACTTGGACACCTACCGGGGCTCGCGGACGTTCATCCACGTGGACTCCGAGCCGACCCAGATCGGCCGCGTGTTCGGGCCGGACCTCGGGATCGTGGCCGACACGAGGCTGTTCCTGCGCGCGATCATCGACCTCGCCCGCTCGCGGGACGCCGGTCGCGTGGCGGGGGAGTGGGTCGCGCGGGTGCAGGAGCTGAAGGCGACCCTGACCCGGCGCGAGGACTTCCCGAACGTCCCGGTCAAGGCGCCCAGGGTGTTCAAGGAGATCAACGAGTACTACGGCCCCGACACGTACTTCGTCACGGCGATCGGGCTGTACCAGATCTGGTCCGGCCAACACCAGAAGGCGCACAAGCCGCGGCACTACCAGGTGTGCGGCCAGGCCGGTCCGCTCGGCTGGGAGATCCCGGCGGCCATCGGCGTGAAGAAGGCGTTGAAGCACAAGGAACCCGGCGCCGAGGTCGTCGGCATCGTCGGCGACTACTCGTTCCAGTTCCTGGTCGAGGAACTCGCCGTCGGCGCGCAGTACGACGTGCCGTTCGTGCTGATCATGCTGAACAACGAGTACCTGGGCCTGATCCGGATGGCCGAGGACCACGGCGGCTACGACATGAAGTACGAGGTCGACATCCACTACGACGTCAACGGGTCGGACAACGTCAAGATCATGGAGGCGTACGGCTGCTCCGGCGTCCGGGTCACCGAGCCCGAGCGGATCCGCGAGTCCCTGGAGTGGGCGCGCAAGGAGGCCGACCGCACCAGCCGCCCGGTCCTCGTCGAGATCATGATCGAACGCGAGGGCAACACCGCCAACGGGTCCTCCATCGCCGCGGTGCGCGAGTTCGAGCCGGTGCCGTGACCGGACACGTGCTGGTGGCGCCGGACAAGTTCAAGGGGTCGCTCACCGCCCCGCGGGTCGCCGACGCCGTGGCGCGCGGCCTGCGGGAGGCGGTCCCCGGCCTGGACGTGCGCTGCCTGCCGGTCGCCGACGGCGGTGACGGCACGGTCGACGCCGCCGTCGCGGCCGGGTTCACCCGCGTGGGTCGGTGGGTGACCGGCCCGGTCGGCAAGCCCGTCGCCGCCTCGTTCGCGGTGCGCGGCGACACGGCCGTCGTGGAGGTGGCGGCGGCGTCCGGCCTGGCCGGGCTGCGCCCGTTGGCCCCGTTGACGGCCACCAGCCGCGGCACCGGCGAACTGCTGCGCGGCGCGCTCGACGTCGGCTGCACGCGGATCGTGCTCGGCGTCGGCGGCAGCGCGTGCACCGACGGCGGGCGCGGGATGCTGGAAGCGTTGCAGGGCAAGGACTTCACCGGCATCGACGTGGTGCTGGCCAGCGACGTGGACAACCCGCTGCTCGGCCCGAACGGCGCGGCGGCGGTGTACGGGCCCCAGAAGGGCGCGACGCCCGCCGACGTCGAGGTGCTGGAGGAGCGGCTGCGCGCGTGGGCCGACGAGGTGGGCCACGAGTTCGCCGACACCCCCGGCGCGGGCGCGGCGGGCGGCATCGGCTTCGCCGCCCTCGCGCTGCTGGGCGCCCGCCGACGACCGGGCATCGAGGTGGTGCTCGACCTGATCGGCTTCGCCGACGCGCTGCCCGGCGCCCGGCTGGTGATCACCGGCGAGGGGTCGCTGGACGCGCAGACCCGGCACGGCAAGGCGCCCGCGGGCGTGGCGGCGGCGTCCGGGGGAGTGCCCGTGGTCGCCGTGGCCGGCCGGTGCGAGGTCGAACCGGCCGAACTCGGCCTCAAGTGCGCCTACGCGCTGCTCGACGTCGAACCGGACGTGACCCGCTGCCTCGCCGAGCCCGAACGGCTGCTGGCCGAACTTGCCGGTCGCATCGCGGGGGACTGGCTGGAAGAGTGAGCCGCATGAGCTTCGACCTGGTGTTCCGCGCCCGAAGAGTGGTCACGCCGGACGGCGAGATCGCGGGCGCAGTCGGCGTGCGGGACGGTCGCGTGGCGGCGATCGAGCCCTCGCTGGACGGCGACCGCGTGATCACCCTCGCCGACGACGAGGTGCTGCTGCCGGGGCTCGTGGACACGCACGTGCACGTCAACGACCCCGGCCGCAGCGAGTGGGAGGGGTTCGAGACCGCGACCCTGGCCGCGGCGGCGGGCGGCGTGACGACGATCGTCGACATGCCGCTCAACAGCCTGCCGCCGACGGTCGACGTGGCCGCGCTGGAGGTCAAGCGCAAGGCCGCGCTCGGCCGCGTGCACACCGACGTGGGCTTCTGGGGCGGCATCATCCCCGGCAACCTGCCCGACCTGCGCCCGCTGCACGACGCCGGCGTGTTCGGCTTCAAGTGCTTCCTGCTGCACTCGGGCGTGGACGAGTTCCCGCAGGTCCAGCCGGACCAGTTCAGCGCCGCGCTGGAGGAGTTGGGGTCGTTCGACGCGTTGACGATCGTGCACGCGGAGGACGCGCACACGGTCACCGACTCGCTGCCGGACTACGCCGGGTTCCTCGCGTCCCGGCCGCCGTCGGCCGAGACGATCGCGATCGAGCAGGTGGTCGAGACCGCTCGGCGGACGGGCGCGCGGGCGCACGTCCTGCACCTGTCCAACGCGGGCGCGCTGCCGGTCATCGCGGCCGCCAGGCGCGACGGCGTCCGGATCACCGTCGAGACCTGCCCGCACTACCTGACGTTCACCGCGGAGGAGATCGGCGACGGCGCCACGCAGTTCAAGTGCTGCCCGCCGATCCGCGAGGCCGCCAACCGCGAGGGCCTGTGGCGCGGCCTGGCCGACGGCACGATCGACCTGGTCGCCAGCGACCACTCGCCGTGCACGCCGGAGCTGAAGGCGGGCGACTTCGCCACCGCGTGGGGCGGGATCGCGAGCCTCCAGCTGGGCCTGCCCGCCGTGTGGACGCAGGCGAGGCAACGAGGTCACGCGCTGGCCGACGTGGTGCGGTGGATGGCGTCGAGCCCCGCCGACCAGGTCGGGCTGGCGCGCAAGGGACGCGTGGCGGTCGGCGGGGACGCCGACCTCTGCGTGTTCGCGCCCGACGACGCCTTCGTCGTCGACCGCGCGAAGCTCCGCCACCGCAACCCCGTCACGCCGTACCACGGTCGTCCGCTCGCGGGCGTCGTGCGGCAGACGTGGCTGCGCGGCCGGGAGATCACCGGAACCGACCCGCTCGGGCGGTTGCTGACCAGAGGAGACGCATGAGCGAAGTGCCCGGCTGGACGAGGCTCCCCGACCTGGCTTCGCGCGCTGTCGGCGGCAGCGTGGTGTGGGCCAACGACGAGTTCTTCGCCGAGCGCGAGAACCTGATCCGGGCGACGGAGCCCGGCTACCAGACCTACACCTTCGGCCACAAGGGTCAGGTCTACGACGGCTGGGAGACCCGGCGGCGCCGGTCGCCGGGCAACGACCAGGCCGTCGTCCGGCTCGGCCTGCCGGGGATCGTCCGGGGTGTCGTGGTCGACACGGCGTTCTTCAAGGGCAACTACCCGCCGGACGGGTCGGTGGAGGCCACCTCGGTCGAGGGCTACCCGTCCCCGGACGAGCTGGCGGCGGCCGACTGGGAGGTGGTCGTGCCGAAGTCCCCCCTGGGCGGTGACCGGAGGCACTACTTCGACGTCGGGGTCGAACGCCGGTACACGCACGTGCGGCTGACCATGTACCCGGACGGCGGCGTGGCCCGGCTGCGGGTGTTCGGCGAACCCGTCGCCGATCCCCGCCTCCTGGTCCCCGGCGCGATGGACCTGGCCGCGCTGGAGAACGGCGCGAGCGTCACCGGGTGCAGCAACATGTTCTACAGCTCGCCCAGCAACCTGATCGCCCCCGGCCAGGCGAACCTGATGGGCGAGGGCTGGGAGACCGCGCGCCGGCGCGACGACGGCAACGACTGGGTCGCGCTGAAGCTCGCCGAGGCGGGCACGGTGACGTTGGCGGAACTCGACACCAGCCACTTCAGCGGGAACGCGCCCGCGTCGGCGTCCGTGCTCGGCTGCGACGCCCGCAAGGACCCCGACGCGTGGTTCGACCTGCTGCCGAGGACGAGGCTGCAACCCGACACCCGGCACCGCTTCCGGCTGCCCGGCGACGTCGAGGTCACGCACGCGCGGCTGGACATCTTCCCGGACGGCGGCATGGCCAGGCTGCGGCTCTTCGGCGCGCTCACCGCGAGCGGCCAGGAAGCCCTGACCCGCCGTTGGCTGGACCTCCTGCCCCCGGCGCACGCGAGGATCGTCGAGGGCTGACCCGCGGCGGAAAAACCCCTGCCGCCCGGCCCATTTGATACGCCTCCGTCCCCCCGGAGGCTGACCCCTGTGCGACTCCAGTCGGTTGTGCGGCCGTCTTCCCCACTGCGAGCCTCGGTCCGTCCGCCGGTCCTCCGGCGGACGGACAGGACCTAGGGAGGAACCTGTGCGATCGATCATCAGGGCGCTCGGCGCCGTGATAGCCAGTGGAACCGTCCTCATCGGGACGGGGGTGGCGGGGGCCGCCCCGCAGGAGCAGGCCGGCGTCGACACCCAGGGGGTCGTGGGGGCGATCGCCTGGGCCCCGTGCGAAACCGGGGCGCCCGCGGGGGTCGAGTGCGGCAAGCTCAGCCTGCCGATCGACTGGAACAAGCCGCGCGGCGAGAAGTTCGACCTCGCCGTCGCCCGCCGCAAGGCGACCGACCCGGCCAAGCGGGTCGGCATCATGCTGATCAACCCCGGTGGTCCCGGCGGCTCCGGCGTGAACTTCGCCTACAACGCGAACAACTACTTCAGCCCCGAGGTCCAGGCGAGCTTCGACATCATCGGCTTCGACCCGCGCGGCGTGGCCCGCAGCCAGCCCGTGCGGTGCTCGCTGGACCTGCTGGACGCGCAGCCGTCGCTGTTCCCGAAGAACCAGGCCGAGTTCGACGTGCCGAAGAAGTACAACCAGGACCTGGCGAACGACTGCCGCGCCAGGAGCGGCCCGATCTTCGACCACGCCGACACGATCGCCGTCACCAACGACATGGACGCCATCCGGCAGTCGCTGGGCGAGCGGAAGATCAACTACTACGGCATCTCCTACGGCACGATCATGGGCCAGCAGTACGCCGAGCGCTTCGGCCACCGCGTCCGCGCCATGGTGATCGACAGCAACATGGACCACAGCCTCGACGTGAAGGCGTTCAACGCCACCGAGGCCGCGACCGCCGAGGACTCGTTCGTGGAGTTCGTGAAGTGGTGCGACCGCACCGCGGACTGCGCGCTGCACGGTCGTGACGTCTCCGCCTACTGGTACGACCTGCTGGCCAGGGCCGAGCGCGGCGAACTCGGGGATCCCGACGACCCGACCGTGCCGGTCAGCGCGGAGACCCTCACCAGTTTCGCGTTCAGCATGGGCTACGGCCCGAACTGGTACTACATGGCGGACTGGCTGAACCGCATCGGCTCCACCACCCCGCCGCCCGCGACCTCCTCCGCGTTCGCGGACGAGGTCGCGCAGAACCCGTTCCCGGCCGTCTTCTGCCAGGACTTCCAGTTCCGGGTGAAGAACAGCCGCGAGTTCGTCGGCCTCGTCGCCGACGCCCGCCGCCTGGCCCCGCACGTGCGCGGCAGTTCGCTCGGCCACTACGCGATGGCGAGCTGCGTCGGGTACCCGGCCAAGGCCAACAACCCGCAGCACCGGCTGCGCATCACCACCGCGCCGAAGATCCTCATGCTCAACGCCCTGCACGACCCGGCCACCGCGTACGCGTGGGCCGACAACGCCCACAAGCAGAGCAGGGACAAGACCGTCCTGCTCACCTACGAGGGCTGGGGCCACGGCGTCTACCACCGTTCGGACTGCACCAAGGGCGCCACGGACGACTACCTGGTCAACCTCGTCGTCCCGCGCGACGGCACCCGGTGCGCCGCGGTCGAGCCGCAGTCGGCCCCGACCGCGCTCGACACGGCCGCGCAGACCTTGCCCACGGGCCCGAAGCCGGGTCTGCCGGGCTGGCAGCGCTGACCTGACGGAGGTGGGGGCGCCGACCACGTCCGGCACCCCCACCCCTCGGGCAAGATCGACCCGGTGACCTCGAACAAGGAGCTGATGCTCAACGGCGACCTCTACCGGGACGACGATCCCGAGCTGGTCGCCGAGCGCAAGCACTGCCAAGCCCTCCTGGACCGGTTCCACGCCGTGGAGGCCGAGGAGCGCCACGCCGTCCTCACCCAGCTCCTGGGCGGCATCGGTGAGGGCTCCTGGATCATGCCGAGGTTCCAGTGCGACTACGGCCACCTCATCCGCATCGGCGCCAACAGCTTCCTCAACTACGACGCGATCCTGATGGACTGCGCCCCGATCACCATCGGCGACGACGTGTCCATCGGCCCGCGCGCCCAGCTCCTCACCGCACTCCACCCGGTCGAGGACCACGAGAAGCGCCGGCAGCGCTGGGAGTCGGCGGCCCCGATCACGATCGGCGACAACGCGTGGCTGGGCGGCGGTGTGATCGTCTGCCCCGGTGTGACCATCGGGATCAACGCGGTGATCGGAGCCGGCAGCGTCGTCACGAGGAGCGTGCCGGACCGAGTGCTCGCGGCGGGCAACCCGTGCAAGCCGATCCGAGACCTGTAACGCCGTTACCCCAGGTGTTCGCCAAGGTCGTGAGACCCGATCGAGACGCGAACAAAGCACCTGAACAGATCAACGTCACCAGCGCACAGTCACGCCCGGAAATCCAGGTTCGTGACCGTAACTTGTCCGATAAACCGCCGGAAACCTACCCGTAACACCAGGCCCTTCACAGTTCACCTCCGCGAAACCTGACGCGCAACCAGGCGAAACAGGACACTTCGATGCTCCCTGCAACCGACATGCAGTGGAGGTCGACGTGGATACAGGGGACACCGCCTGGGTGCTGACCAGTGCCGCACTGGTGCTGTTGATGACACCGGGACTTGCCTTCTTCTACGGAGGTATGGTCCGTTCGAAGAGTGTGCTCAACATGATGATGATGAGCCTCGGCGCCATGGGCGTCGTGGGTGTCCTCTGGGTGCTGTTCGGGTACTCCACGGCATTCGGCTCCGACGTCGGCGCCGGTCTCGTGGGCAAGCCGTTCGAGTTCTTCGCGCTTGACGGCCTCCTGGGCAAGGAGTCGTTGTTCGGCACCATCCCGAGCACCGTCTTCGTCGCCTTCCAGGCGATGTTCGCGATCATCACGGTGGCACTGATCTCCGGCGCGATCGCCGACCGCGCCCGCTTCGGCCCGTGGCTGCTCTTCGCCGGTCTGTGGGCCACGATCGTGTACTTCCCGGTCGCGCACTGGGTGTTCGACTTCGACGTCAAGGACGCCGACGGCAACGTGACGAGCGCGGGCGGCTGGATCGCCAACAAGCTCCTCGCGATCGACTTCGCCGGTGGTACGGCCGTCCACATCAACGCCGGTGCCGCCGGTCTCGCGCTCGCCATCGTGCTGGGCAAGCGCGTCGGCTGGCCCAAGGACCGGATGAAGCCGCACAGCCTCCCGCTGGTCGTGCTCGGCGCCGGTCTCCTGTGGTTCGGCTGGTTCGGCTTCAACGCGGGTTCCGCGCTGGGCGCCAACACCACCGCCGGTGTCACCTTCATCAACACCACCGTCGCCACCTGCGCCGCCATGCTCGCCTGGCTGCTGGTGGAGCGGATCCGCGACGGCCACGCCACGACCCTGGGCGCCGCGTCCGGTGTCGTCGCCGGCCTGGTCGCGATCACCCCGTCGTGTTCGTCGGTCACGCCGCTGGGCGCCATCGCGATCGGCGCGATCACCGGTGCGCTCTGCGCCCTCGCGGTCAGCCTCAAGTTCCGCTTCGGCTTCGACGACTCGCTCGACGTCGTCGGCGTGCACCTCGTCGGTGGTCTGTCCGGCACCATCCTGATCGGCTTCTTCGCCAGCTCGTCCGCTCCTGCGGGCATCAACGGCCTGTTCTACGGTGGCGGCGTCGACCAGCTCTGGCGGCAGGCCGTCGGTGCGTTCGCCGTGATGCTCTACTCCTTCGTCCTGAGCCTGGCCCTGGGCTACCTGGTCAAGTTCACCGTCGGCTTCCGGGCCGACGAGGAGGCCGAGGTGAGCGGCGTCGACGAGGCCGAGCACGCGGAGACGGCGTACGAGTTCGGCGGCTTCTCCGGTTCCCGCGGAGCCGGCAAGGTCAGTGCGGCCGCGGGTGCGTCCGCGGTTCTTGAGGGGAGCAAGTCGTGAAGCTCGTCACCGCAATCATCAAGCCGTTCACCCTCGACGACGTCAAGGCATCGCTGGAGCAGCTCGGCGTGCTCGGCATGACGGTCAGCGAAGTCCAGGGCTACGGCAGGCAGAAGGGCCACACCGAGGTCTACCGCGGCGCCGAGTACGCCGTCGACTTCGTGCCCAAGCTCCGCATCGAGGTCCTGATCGACGACACGGCCGTGGAGAAGGTCCTGGACGCGGTCGTCGAGGCCGCCCGCACCGGCAAGATCGGTGACGGCAAGGTCTGGGTCACGCCGGTCGAGACGGTCATCCGGGTCCGCACCGGGGAGCGCGGGTCGGACGCACTGTAAAGCGATGAAGTCCGAGACGGGGCATACGGGAGTTCCTCCCGTATGCCCCGTCTTGCCGATTACGGGGAAGGCGGCCTGATGGACAGCGTCTCGGCCGAGGCGAACTCTGGTTCGGAGATCGTGACCGCTGACGACCTGGTGAAGGCCCGCGACAGACTGCTGGCGCCCGGTCGCAAACGTCTCACCGGGGAACTCCTCCGCGAAGCACTGGTCGACCTGCACGAGTTCTGGCTGACCGCGCACGCCGCGAGCGCCGGGATCACCGGCCCCGGCATGGCGCTGGTCGCCGTCGGCGGGCTGGGGCGAAGAGAACTCGTGCCCTACTCCGACCTCGACCTGGTCCTCGTCCACAACGGGCACAAGGGCATCGACGCCATCGCCGACAAGCTCTGGTACCCGCTGTGGAACTCCGGCGTCGGCCTGGACCACTCCGTGCGCACGGTCGGCGAAGGCCTCCGCGTGGCCGCGGGCGACCTGCGGACCGCGCTCGGCCTGCTCGACGTCCGGCACCTCGCGGGTGATCCCGAGGTGTCCCAGCGGCTCGCGGACAGCGCGCGCCAGGCGTGGCGGTCGAACGTCCGGACCCGGCTCGACGAGATGAGCGAGTCCGCGCAGCGCCGGTGGGCCCGCAGCGGCGAGATCGCGCACCGCGTCGAACCCGACCTCAAGCACGGCCGCGGCGGGCTGCGCGACATCACCCTGCTCGACGCCCTGTCCGTCGCCCAGCTCACCGACCGCGCCTCCGTCGAGGTCAACGACGCGCGCAGGCTGCTGCTGGACGTGCGCACCGAACTGCGCCGCGTCGCCCGCAAACCGCGGGACGTGCTGCGCGCCCAGGACGGCGACGAGGTCGCCTCCGCGCTCGGGCTCATGGACCGGTTCGCCCTGGCCCGCGCCCTGTCGTCGGCCGCCCGCACGGTGGTCTACGCGGTGGACGTGGCCATGCGCACCGCCCGCGCCGCCGCCCCGAAGCGGGGGCTCGGCGCGTTCGCCAGGTCACCGCTGCGCCGCTCACCCGCCCGCCGTCCGCTGGACGAGGGCGTGGTGCTGCACGGCACCGAGGTCGCGCTGGCCCGCGACGCCATGCCCAACCGCGACCCGGCGCTGCTGCTGCGGGTCGCGACGGCCGCCGCGCGCAGCAAGCACCCGATCGCCGCGGGCACGTTGTCGCGGCTCGCGGACTCCGCCCCGGAGCTGCGCCAGCCGTGGCCGCGCGAAGCCCGCGAGGAGCTGCTGGCGCTGCTGGGCAGCGGTTCCGGGCTGATCGACGTGGTGGAGGCGCTGGACCGCACCGGTCTGTGGGGGAGGCTCTTCCCCGAGTGGGGCGCGGTGCGCGACCTGCCGCCGCGCGACGCCGCGCACATGTGGACGGTCGACCGGCACCTCGTGCAGGCCACGGCCCACGCCGCCCGGCTGGCGACCACGGTGTCGCGGCCGGACCTGCTGTTGCTCGGCGCGCTCGTGCACGACATCGGCAAGGGGCGGCAGGCCGACCACTCCGAGGTCGGGGCCGCGCTCGCGACGCAGATCGGCGAACGCCTCGGCCTGTGGCCGCAGGACGTGGAGACGCTGACCGCGCTGGTCCGCCACCACCTGCTGCTGCCGCACACCGCGACCCGCCGCGACGTCGAGGACGACGCGACCGTGCACCGCGTGGTCGACACCCTCGGCGGCGACCCCGTGCTGCTGGAGCTGCTGCACGCGCTGGCGGAGGCCGATTCGCTGGCCACCGGCCCCGGCGTGTGGACGGACTGGAAGGCGTCGCTGATCGCGGACCTGGTGCGCCGCTGCCGGACGGCGATGGCGGGCGACCCGCTGCCCGACCCGGAGCCGCTGGACCCGGAGCAGCTCGAACTGGCGGCCAGGGTCGTGAAGTCGGACAAGCCGGACGTGCTGATCACGCCGGTCGACGGCGCCTCGCTCGTCACGATGGTCGCGCCGGACCGGCCGGGCGTCCTGTCTCGGGCCGCAGGTGTGCTCGCGCTGAACTCCCTGGAGGTGCACGCGGCGACGCTGCGGGCCCACAGGGTTCCCGAATTCGGGGTAGCCGCGATCGACGTGTTCACCGTCTCGCCGAGGTTCGGCTCGCTGCCGGACGTGACCCTGCTGCGCGAGCAGTTCTCCAGGGCCGTGGACGGCTCGCTGCCCCTGGCGGACAAGTTGGCCGCCAAGGAGCGCGACTACGGCGGCCCGCCGCAGGACCCGCCGCCGGCCAAGGTGCTGTGGTTCGACGACGAGGCCACCGGCGCCGTCGTCCTGGAACTGCGCGCGGCGGACCGGATCGGGCTGCTGCACCACGTCGCCGCCTCGCTGGAGCAGTGCGGCGTCGACATCCTCTGGGCCCGCGTGGCCACGCTCGGCGGCACGGTCGTGGACTCGTTCTGCCTGACCACCGCCGACGGCGAGCTCGACTCGACGCTGCGCAAGAAGATCGAGCGGCTGGTGCTCGCGGCGTCCAGGTGAGGTTGCGTAGTTCTGCGCACAACCGATCGAGGTGCTTCACGCTCCCGGCCGCTCCGGCGGTCGGGCAGGCTTCGACCTGCGACCCGAGGGGGAGCGGGTCGCAGAGGTGAGGGGCGGCCCATCGAGGGGTTGGGCCGCCCCCAACTTCGGATGAACCGGACTTGTAGGACGAACGTCCTCCTACTATGGAGTTGATGACTGCCGTCGCGGTTCGGCCACGTTCCCTCGTTGTCCTGGCCGGTTTGCCGGGGGCGGGCAAGAGCACCTTGTTGGCGCGCCTCGAATCGGGGGGCGCGCCCGTGGTGGTGCTCGACTCCGACCAGGTGCGGGCCCGCCTGCGCGCCTCGTTCCCCGCGAACCTGCCCTACCGCTGCTACCGGCCCCTGGTGCACCTCGTGCACCGGCTGAGGGTCCTGCTCCTCGCGATCGGTGGCACCGGCCTGCTGGTCGTCCACGAACCGTCGACCAGGCCCACGACCAGGGCGTGGCTGGTGCTGATCGGCGTGCTCACCGGCCGCCACCGGCAGTTCCTCTGGCTCGACGCCACCCCCGAGCAGGCCATGGCGGGCCAGGTCGAACGCGGCAGGCTCGTGCGGGGCGGCTCGTTCGCCCGGCACGTCCGGCGCGCCGCCTGGCTGAGCGACCGGTTCGCCGAGGGCTGGGTGCCGCGCGGCTGGCACGCGCTGACCGTGCTGACCCGCCAGGACCGGGTGCGGCTGTCCGTGACACCCGACTGATCCGGGGCGGCTACGCTGGTTGCTTGCATGGATGCAAGTTGCTGACATGCACGCAAGCGCTCTATCCGACGACGTGCGAGGTCTGGCGGCACCGTGTTCAACACCCTTTCCGACCGGCTCGCCTCGGTCCTGCAGAACCTGCGGGGCAAGGGGCGGCTGTCCGAAGCCGACATCGACGCCACCTGTCGCGAGATCAGGGTGGCGCTGCTGGAGGCCGACGTCGCGCTGCCCGTGGTGCGGACGTTCATCGCGAAGATCAAGGAGCGCGCCAAGGGCGCGGAGGTCTCCGGCGCGCTGAACCCGGCCCAGCAGGTCATCAAGATCGTCAACGAAGAGCTGGTCGGCATCCTCGGCGGTGAGACCCGCAGGCTGAACCTGGCGAAGAACCCGCCGACCGTGATCATGCTCGCCGGCCTCCAGGGCGCGGGCAAGACGACCCTCGCGGGCAAGCTCGCGAAGTGGCTGAAGACCCAGGGCCACACGCCGATGCTCGTCGCGTGCGACCTCCAGCGCCCGAACGCGGTCAACCAGCTCCAGGTCGTCGGCGAGCGCGCGGGCGTGCCCGTGTTCGCCCCCGAGCCCGGCAACGGCGTGGGCAACCCGGTCGACGTGGCCCGCCGCGGCATCGAGGAGGCCCGGCGCGCGCAGCACGACGTCGTGCTCGTCGACACCGCGGGCCGCCTCGGCGTCGACGCCGAGCTGATGCAGCAGGCCAAGGACATCCGCGACGCGGTCCAGCCCGAGGAAGTCCTGTTCGTCGTCGACGCGATGATCGGCCAGGACGCGGTCAACACCGCCCAGGCCTTCGCCGACGGCGTCGGCTTCACCGGCGTCGTGCTGACGAAGCTCGACGGCGACGCCCGCGGTGGTGCCGCGCTGAGCGTCCGCGAGGTCACCGGCCAGCCGATCCTGTTCGCGTCGAACGGTGAGAAGCTGGAGGACTTCGACGTCTTCCACCCCGACCGGATGGCGGGCCGCATCCTCGGGATGGGCGACATGCTCACCCTGATCGAGCAGGCCGAACAGGCCTTCGACCAGGAGAAGGCCGAGGTCGCGGCGCAGAAGATGGGGTCCGGCCAGCTCACGCTGGAGGACTTCCTGGAGCAGATGCTCGCCATCCGCAAGATGGGTCCCATCGCGAACCTGCTGGGCATGCTCCCCGGCGCGGGCCAGATGAAGGACCAGCTCGCGATGCTGGACGAGAAGCACCTCGACCGCGTCCAGGCCATCATCCGCGGCATGACGCCCGCCGAGCGCGACGACCCGAAGATCATCAACGCGTCCCGCCGCCTGCGCATCGCGAACGGCTCCGGCGTGAAGGTCAGCGACGTCAACGACCTCGTCAACCGCTTCTTCGACGCCCGCAAGATGATGTCGCAGATGGCCGGTCGCTTCGGCATGCCCGGCGGCGGTGGCGGCAAGAACAACCGCAAGGGCAAGAAGGGGAAGAAGGGCAAGGGCAGCGGTCGCGGCCCGACCCAGCCCAAGATCAAGGGCGGTTTCCCCGGCATGTTCCCCGGCGGCATGCCCGGAATGCCCCCCGGCGGCATGGGCGGCGCTCCCGAGCTGCCTCCGGGCCTCGGCGGCCTGAACGACCTGCCACCCGGCTTCGACCCGTCGAAGTTCAAGTTCGACAAGTAGACGGCGGCTCGGGCATGAGCGGTATGCACTTGCGCGGCGTCGTCCTGCCGGACGGCGACCAGCGCGACCTGTGGGTGGTCAACGGCCGCATCCGGACCCGCGAGGTTCCGGGTGCGCGCACCGTCGTGGACGGCGGCTACCTCCTGCCGGGCCTGGTGGACGCGCACTGCCACGTGGGCATCGGCCCGAAAGGTCCGGTCGACCTGCCCGAGGCCGCGAGGCAGGCGGAGGTCGACCGCGACGCGGGCACGCTGCTGCTGCGCGACTGCGGCGCCCCGCTGGACACCCGCCCGCTCCAGGAGCGATTGGACCTCCCCAGGATCATCCGCGCCGGCAGGCACCTGTCCCGCCCGAAGCGCTACATCCCGTACCTCGGCACGGACGTAGAGGACCCGGCCGACCTCCCGGCCGCCGTGGCCGAGCAGGTCGCCTACGGCGACGGCTGGGTCAAGCTGGTGGGCGACTGGATCGACCGCGCCCAGGGCGACCTGGCACCGTTGTGGGAGGACGACGTCCTCACCGAGGCGATCAAGGTCGCCCACGAGGGCGGCGCCCGCGTCACGGCCCACGTCTTCGGCGAGGACGCCCTGCCGGGCCTGCTCAGGGCGGGCATCGACTGCATCGAGCACGGCACCGGCCTCACGGACGACACCATCGCCCTCATGGCGAGCACCGGCGCGGCCCTCGTGCCGACCCTGGTCAACATCGAGACGTTCCCCGGCATCGCCGACAGCGCGGCCAAGTACCCCAGCTACGCCACCCACATGCGTGCTTTGCACGCCGGCGTGAGCACCACGGTCGCCAAGGCAATCGAGGCGGGCATCCCCGTCTACGCGGGCACGGACGCGGGCGGCGGCATCGCCCACGGCCTGATCGTCGACGAGGTCGAAGCCCTCCACCGAGTCGGCATGACCACCGAACAGGCCATCGCCTCCGCCTCCTGGTCAGCCCGCGACTGGCTCGG
>DATMCA010000830.1:0-6856 GCA_035559015.1 Umezawaea sp.
CACCAACCCGAAAATGCTCCTCTTCTCCCTGGCCTTCCTCCCGCAGTTCATCGGCCAGGGCCACCCCACAGCCCAGCTAGGCATGCTCGCCACCGTCTTCCTGGGCTTGGCAGCACTCTGGGAACTGCTGATCGTCATCGCCGCCAGCCGAGTAGCCACCAAACTCAAGCGCCCAGGCGTAACCACAGCCTTGGACGCAGTCTGCGCAGCCGTCTTCCTCACGATGTCAGTGGGCCTGGTCCTCTAACCAATCTCAACGGCACCCACCACCCCACCAACTCGCCCACCCCAAGCGGACGCACCCAACCCACCCAGACACCCAGACCCTTGGCGCCACCCCGATCCGAAGCGCCCTCGTGCCCGTTTTCGTTTGTCAAGGCATCTTTCCCGCCTTGACAAACGAAAACGGGCATGGAGACAATCAAGCGAACGGGGTGTCGTCCACCCCCGAAGCTCTCAACCCCTAAGCCTCAACCAACTCCGCCCCCATCACACCCTCGAAAGCAGCCACCCGCGAATAAACCCCGGGCTTCCCAGGCCGAGCACACCCCTCACCCCACGAGGTCACCCCCACCAACCGCCCCTCAAGCACCAACGGCCCCCCGGAATCCCCCTGACACGTATCCACCCCTCCACGAGCAAACCCAGCACAAACCATCTGCCCGGCGTCATAAGCCGAATAAGCCGCCCGACAATCCTCATCCGAGGCAATCGGCACAGTCGCCCCGCGCAAATACCGCGACGCACCCCCCTGCTCACCGGTCCTCCCCCACCCGAAAACAGCGGCGGAAGCACCAGCCGAATACACCCCAGGAGCCCCAGCCACCGGCAACACCCCGAACGACAACGGCGCGGGCAACGTCAACACGGCCACATCCGCCCCCCGCTCGGCAGTCGTGTACTCCGGGTGCACCCACACACGGGACACCTCGCTAACCACCCCGGCCGAACTCTTCTTGTCCTCCCGCCCGGCCACCACCCGGAACCCGGACGCCGCCCGCCCCACCGAGCAGTGCGCCGCCGTCACCACCTTCGTGGGCGCCACCAACGTCCCACCGCAGAACTGGAACCCACTCGGGTCGGTCAGGTACACGACCCACGGGTGGTCCGCGATGGACACCCGCTCACCGCCCACGACCTGCTCGTCGGCGAAAGCGGGCAGGGCGGCGGCGACCAGCAGCGCCACCACCCCTGCCACCAACACGGCAAAACGTCGCTCGATCTCCCCCACAGGGGCCTCCTCGGTGCGATCCGGCACGCGTTCCAACACGTGATCCACAACACCGAGGACACTAGGCCAGACGTCCGACAATGATCGGCCGTTCAGCCCAACATCAGTTGTTCGGGGAGTTCCCGAACTTGCTCCAGACCTTCCCGGCCGTGTTCCCCAGCACCTCGCCGAACTCGTTGAACACCTTCATCAACGGGTCCTCGGACGTGCTCATCGAGTCCTTGTACGACTTGGCCGCGGACTTGATGTCGTCGGTGAACGTGCTGGTGGGCCGGTCGTCCTCCCGCCGCTGGTACGTCCCGGTCAGGATCTCCCGGTACTGCTCCGACGCCGCCCACTTCTGCAGCTCGGCGGCGCGCACCACGGCCAGCGGGTGCGTCAGCGGCCACGTCTTCACCAGCTTGAGCACGCTGTCGCGGATGTCCTCGACCTGCTCGTACTCCTTGGCCTGCTTCAGGAACTCCGCCGTATCGATCTGCGACGTGTCCATCCCACCGGCCATCGCCACGTGCACCCGCAACGCCGCCGCGGGATCCTGCACGCACAGCAACCCGGCCCGGTCGCACGACAGCTCGGTCTTGCGGTACCACTCGTGCAGCGCCGCGATGACGGCCCTGATCGCCCAGTACCCGGCGGGCATCCACCCCAGGCTGTACTGGAGCTGCATCAGCCGTTGCAGGATCGTCTGGTAGAGCGCGTGCCCGGACAGCACGTGCCCCATCTCGTGACCGATCGCGAACCGCAGCCCCTCGTCGTCCAGCAGTTCGAGCAGCCCGGTCGTCAGCACGATGAACGGCCTGTCGATGCCCAGCGTCAACGCGTTCGGCACCGGGTCGCGCTGCACGAACAGCTCGGGCACCGGGTCGACGTCGAGCGTCGCGGCCGTCTCCAGCCTGAGCCGGTCGAGCTTCGGGTACTGCTTGGGGCCCACCCTGACGGACGACGCCAGGTAGACCAGGCGCTCGCCGCGCTCGGTGAACGCGCCCGCCACCGCCTGGAGCACCGGGCCGATGCCCGGCACCGCCCGGAGCAGCGCGAGCGCGCCGCGATCGGCCGGATGTTCGTACGCCCGCGAACTGATCCCCGCGAAACGCACCCTGGCCGTCGAACGTTCGATCTCCTCGGTCATCACCCCAGGTTAGACACGATTCGAGAGTCGGCCTGCCGGAACGGACCAATCAGGAGGCAGACTGCTCCGATGACCGATGACGTGCTTGGTGCCGATTTCGAGACCCGCGTGCTGCCGCTGGGCAGCGGCGACGCGACCGCGACCCTCGTGCGGCACCGCGCGCCCGAGGCGACCCGCGGGGCCGTGCTGTACGTGCACGGCTGGGCCGACTACTTCTTCCAGCGGCACGTGGCCGAGCACTACGCGGCTCTCGGCCACGACTTCTACGCCGTCGACCTGCGGGCGTACGGCCGGTCGCTGAAGCCGGGCGAGACGCCGAACTTCACCACCGACCTGACGAGCTACTACCAGGAGCTGGACGAGGCCGCGCGGATCATCCGCTCCGAGCACGGCCACACCCGCCTGGTGGTCATGGGCCACTCCACCGGCGGCCTCATCACCAGCCTGTGGGCGCACGACCGCCGCACGACGCGGGTGGTCGACGCGCTGGTGCTGAACAGCCCGTGGTTCGACCTGGCCGAGTCGCGGTTCATGCAGACCGTCGGCACGTCCGTCGTGCGCGGTGCCGGGCGCGTCGCCCCGAAGCTCGTGGTCAAGCCGGGGCTGGGCCCGGTGTACGGCGAGAGCATCCACCGCGACCACCACGGCGAGTGGGACTTCGACCTCACCTGGAAGCCGCTCATGGCGTTCCCCGTGTACGCGGGCTGGCTGCGCGCCGTCCGCCTCGCGCACTTCCGCCTGCACGCCGGCCTCGACGTCGGCGTGCCCGCGCTGGTCCTGCGCTCCGACGCCAGCCACCTGCACGCGAAGGCGTTCACCGAACGCGCGATGGTCACGGACACCGTGCTCGACGTGGAGCACATCGAGCGCTGGGCGCCGAAGCTCGGCGGCGAGGTCACGTCGCTGCCCGTCAAGGGCGGGATGCACGACCTGTTCCTGTCCTCCGAACCCGTGCGCGACCAGGCGTTCGAACTGGTCGACGAGTTCCTGGACCGCTAACGCTCGTGCGGCTGGGGCCGGTGGTGGACGTACTCCACGATGGTCCCGTCCGGGTGCCGGGCCGTGAGCCCGGCACCGGTCGGCACGTCGATCCGCGCGTCGAGGATCTCCGCTCCCTGCCCCACCAGCCGCTCCTCGTAGACGTCGAGGTCGGCCACGAGCAGGGTCCCGTGCGTCGCGCGGAACGGTTCGAGGATCTCCTCCGTGCCCTCCACCAGCAGGAACGCGCCGACGGTCGCGATGTCCAGGCCCTTCTCCGGGTACGGCGTGCGCAGGTCGACCTCCACGCCCTGGAGCCGTTCGTAGAAGGCGATCGCGTCGTCGAGCCCTCCTCGCGGCACGAACGCGCGGATGTACGGGCGGGGCGTGGTTCGGGTGGACGAGTCGGGGTCGCGGCGCCACAGCTGATCGGTCATGGGCCCAGCCTGCGGGCCGCGCGTCCACGGGACGAGACAGCGGTTCATGCGGTTACCGGCGGTCATAGGCTCGGGTCGTGGCGAGCAAACAGGAGCTGGGCGCGTTCCTCCGCGCGCACCGCGAGCGGCTGACCCCGTCCGACGTGGGCCTGGCGGGTGGGTCCCGCCGTCGCACGCCCGGCCTGCGGCGGGAGGAGGTCGCGGCGCTGTCCGGCGTGGGTCTGGCCTGGTACACGTGGCTGGAGCAGGGTCGGGTGGACACCTCGCGGCAGGTGCTCGACGCCGTGTCGCGGGCGTTGAAGCTGGACGCCGACTCGCACGGCCACGTGCTGGCGCTGGCCGGGCTGCGGCCCGTGGCGGACACCCCCGTCGACCTCGCGGCGGTGCTGAGCCCCCTCGTGGACGCCTGGCCCGGCCCCGCGGCGGCGGTGGACCGGCGCTTCGACCTGGTCACGGCCAACCCGGCGTACCTGGACCTCTGGCGGCTGCCGGAGCGCAACCTCGTGCTGCTGCTCACCGACCCCGCCGTGCGCGACCGGGTACCGGAGTGGGAACCGCTGGCGCAGGACGTGTTCCGCCAGTTCCGCATGCACGCCGACCGCCACCCGGACGACCCGCGCACCCGTGACCTGCTCGCCCGGTTCGCCGCGCTGCGGCCCGAGTTGGCGTGCTGGTGGGAGTGCCGGTCCGTGCGCGCGTTCCGCACCACGACGGCGTCCGTCGACGGCAGGCCGTGGACGTTCTCGCTGCTGCGGCCCAGCGAGGACCCGGAGGCGGGGGTGCTGCTGCTCAGCGCCGCCGAGCCGCGCTAGGCCGGGGCAGCAGGATGTGCACGGCGAAGCCCGCGAGCGTGGCGAGGACGACCTGGTAGGCGATCGACAGCTCCCGCTGCGAGGCGATGAGGAACGCGGCGTCCAGGTCGGTCGACACGATGCCCGCCATGGTTACCAGGCCGGTGACGTGCCAGCCGAAGAAGCCCGCCGTCCACAGCACGAGCGGCCAGCGGTTGCGGTCCGGGCGGCGCAGCAGCAGGAACGTGGAGAAGCCCGCGGCGGCGTTGAACAGCACGGCGGTGGCGACGAGTTCCGCCGCCAGCGGGGACAGCAGGGTCGAGATCGTCTGCACCGCGGCGACGGCGACGACCAGCCAGCACCCGAATCGCGTCTTGTCCACGGCTCCGGATGCTAGATCACCCCCGAACGGGCGGCGGCCAGCGCGGCGCGGGCCGCCCGTTCGGCCACGGCGACGTCCACGGGTTCGCGGGTGATGAAGACGCGGTAGTAGAGCGGCGCGCAGGCCGTGCGCACCACGTCGACCGGGTCGACGTCGGCGGGGAGTTCTCCCCGTTCGACCGCGCGGACGACGACCTCGGCGGCCTGGGCCTGGCGGGCGGCGTAGAAGCCGCGGAGGGCGTCGGCGGCACGGGGTGACTGGAACGCGGCGGCGACGACCGCCGTCGGCACCGCGCCGTCGCCGAACGCCTCGGCGACCTCGGTGGTGATGGCGATCAGGTCGCCCTCGACGGTGCCGGTGTCGGGCAGCGGCCACGGGGTGTCGCGGGTCTGGTCGAGCGCGTCGGCGAGGAGGTCGTCGACGCTGCCCCACCGCCGGTAGACGGTGGTCTTGTGGACGCCCGCGCGGGTGGCGACGGCGTCGACGGTCAGCGCCGGGTAGCCGTGCTCGGCCAGTTCCGCGTAGGTCGCGGCCAGCACGGCGTCGCGGACGCGGGCCGAACGGCCGCCGGGGCGAGTGGTCATCGGATATCCAGTTGCGTCGTCGGGGCGGACGTGTCCACAATAACGCAACTTTTGTTGCATTAGGGAGGTGGTCGCGTGTCGGACCGACTCGCTCGTTTCACCGCCGAAGCCGAGCAGGACCCGGCGGAGGCGACCGAACGGCTGCGCGCCGACCTGGTCGAGTCCGGTGGACCGCTGGTCCACCGATTGAGCGACGGCACCGTTCGGGTGACGTTCGTCTGGATCGGCCCGGAGCGGCAGGTCTCCGTGCGGGCGCAGGTGTTCGAGGACCCGAACGCGCTGTCGCACTCGATGCGGCAGGTGCCGGGCACGGACGTGTGGCACCTCGACGCGGTCGTCGCGTCCGACGTGGTGACCTGCTACCAGTTCCTGGTCGACGACCCGTTCCCCGACGCCGACCGCGACGACCTGGCGGAGTTGGGGCGGCTCATGGTCGCGGCGCGCGCCCGGATGTTCGCCGACCCCGTCAACCCGCTCGCGCTGTTCCCGCAGATGGCCGTGGTCTCGGGTGAACGGACCGCCGACCGGGAGCACTGGGACTCCGTGCTGGTCCTGCCCGACGCCGAGCCGCTCGACTGGTTCGACACCCCGACCGGCGAGCGCGGCACGCTCACCGAGCACCGGCTCGACGACCGGACCGTCACCGTCTACACGCCACCCGGCTACCACCCCGCCGAGACGTACCCGCTGGTGGTGCTGCTCGACGGCGAGTGCTGGCCGCTCGTCGCCGACCTGCCCGCCGCGCTGGACAACCTGATGGGCCGCTCGATCGCACCCGCGGTCGTGGCGATGGTGCACAACACCGGCGGCATGACGGCCCGGATGACCGAGATGGCCTGCGACCCCGCGTTCGCCGCGCTGCTGGCCGACCGCGTGGTCCCTTTCGTGCGCTCGCTGCACGCCGTCGCGGACCGCGCCGTCGTCGCGGGCAACAGCCTCGGCGGCCTGGCCGCCGCCCACGCCGCGCTGACCCGGCCGGACGTGTTCGAGGCCGTGCTGTCCTGCTCCGGTTCGCACTGGTGGGGCTACGACGGAACGGGCTGGGGCAAGGACTCCGAGCCCGAGTGGCTGACCCGCCGGTACGCCGACGCGCCCCTGCTGCCCCTGCGCTTCTGGGTCGACGTCGGCACCCTGGAAACGGGTCCCAGCCCGCTGTCCCCCGGCGTCGACCAGCGCGCCGCCAACCGCCACCTGCGGACCGTGCTGCGCGCCAAGGGCTACCGCGTCGACTACCACGAAGCCCCCGGCGGCCACGACTTCGCCACGTTCCGCCGCAGCCTCGTCCGCGGCCTCCGCGCCCTGCTCCCCGCCTGAGAGGACCACC
>DATMCA010000831.1:0-3994 GCA_035559015.1 Umezawaea sp.
AACGCCGACACCAGCGCGAAGAGGTCCGCGCCATCGACGTCGGTCCGCGCCACCTCCGCGGCCTGGGCGCGGATGAGCAGCCTCGCCCCGGCCGCACGCAGAGCCACGCAGGAGGCGTGGAGGGCGGACTCGGGCTCCTCGATGGCCTTCACCATCGACGTCACCACCCCGTGGTAGTCCGTCGTGACAGCGACGAACTCGCGCATCCACCCCATCAGCGCGTCCCGCGGCGAGTCGGTGGTCTCGACCTCGGCGGCTCGCGCCGTCAACTCGTCGAAGCTCGTGCGGAGCAGGGCCTCCAGCAGCGCCTCCCGTGTCGGGAAGTGCCGCAGCAGCGTCGCCAACCCGACCTCGGCCCTGCGGGCGATGTCGCGCATCGACGCGTCGACGCCCTGTTCGGCGAGGACGACGGCGGCCACGACGAGCAGGCGGTCGCGATTGGCCTGGGCGTCCGCCCTCATGGGTCCCCCTTGACTAACCGGACCACTGAACCATATATTCGGATCAGTGGTCCGGAAAAACGGATCTCTGGTTCGTTTAGTCTAACCCGCGACAGACGCAGGAGAACGCCGTGCCAACCCAGACCATGAAGGCGATCCGGCTGCACGAGTTCGGCGGCCCCGAGGTGCTGCGGTACGAACAAGTGCCGGTTCCCGAGGCAGGGCCGGGCGAGGTGCTCATCCGCGTGCACGCGGTCGGCCTCAACCCTCCCGACTGGTACGCACGGGAAGGCATGCCCAACGTGCCCGCCGAGCTGAAGCCCCCGATGGAACTGCCCCTGATCCCGGGGACCGACGTCTCGGGCGTCGTGGCGGCCGTCGCCGCCGACGTCGACGCCTTCGCGGTCGGCGACGAGGTGTTCGGCCTGCTGCGCTTCCCCGCCGTCCTGCAGAGCGACGCCTACGCCGAGTACGTCACCGCGCCGGCCTCCGACCTCGCCCACAAGCCCGCCACCGTCGACCACGTGCAAGCCGCGGGCCTGGCCATGTCGGGACTGACCGCGTGGCAGTTCCTGATCGAGGTCGGACACGACCACCCCTCGCCGTTCCAGGAGGCCCGACACCGCCCGATGGCCCTCGACAGCGGGAAGACGGTGGTCGTCAACGGCGCGGCAGGCGGCGTGGGACACCTCGCTCTCCAGCTGGCCAAGTGGAAGGGCGCCCGGGTCATCGCCGTGGCCTCCGGCGCCCACGAGCAGTTCCTGCGCGAACTCGGCGCCGACGAGTTCATCGACTACACCAAGGTCCGGCCCGAGGAAGCGGTCCACGACGTCGATCTCGTCCTGGACAACGTAGGAGGCCCGCACAGCAGGCGTTTCCTGCGCACCCTCAAGCGCGGCGGGGCCCTCCACCCGGTGTACTTCGGCGAGTTCGACGACGACGAGAACGCGAGGCTCGGCATCACGGTCACCGCGATCCAGGTCCGCGCGAACGGCTCACAGCTCGCCGAGCTCGGCCGGTTGGTCGAGGACGGCACGGTCCGCGTGGCGATCGACAGCACCTTCCCGCTCGACGACGCCCTGGCGGCGCACAAGCGGGCTGCCGAGGGGCACCTGCGGGGCAAGATCGTGCTGACCGTCGCATGAGCGCGAAAGCCGCCCCCGGTCGGGGAAGCACCCACCTCGCCGCGATCGGTCCGGAGGCGGTCACCCTCACCGCCGAGGAACAGTTCGCCGTCCAGCGGGTGCTGGTTCGCTACGCCTTCGCCCTCGACCAGCAGGACCTGGCGGAACTGGAGTCCGTCCTGACCGAGGACGCCACGTGGGCGTTCCGGATCGCGGACCAGAGCGACAGCGGACCCGTCACCGGACGCGCGGCCATCCTCGAACTCGTGCGGGAGGCGATCGACGCGGAGACCGACCAACGACGGCACAACCTGGTCAACGTGGTCGTCCGCGGCGCGGACGCCGGCACGGCGCTCGCGCACGCCTACCTCATGCTCACGTCGAACGCGGGCGGCGGCTCGGGCGTGATCGCGACCGGCTTCTACACCTTCCGGCTCGAACACGCCGGAGGCGAGTGGCGGATCGCCGAACTGTTCCTCGACACCGACAACGCCTGGTAGCACACTCCACGCGGCCCGCCCGACCGTCATCGGCCTGCCGCGGCGGGCACGGTTCCAGCGCACGCGGCAGTCACCCGTCGCGACCGGTACGAACCAGCCCCTGGCGAGGAATCCAGCGCCATCTCGGCATGCGGCTGGTTCGTACCGTCGAACACTGGCAGGTCGGCCGAGGAACCCGCCGACCACCAACAGGCCAAACCGGACTTCCCTCCCCCGGTCGCTCCGATCCTCGTTCCGGCCGACCCGCGCCGCCGCGCAATTTCCTCTACCGTGCGGCTGCTCACCGCGTTCACCACCGGCATCGGGGTCGCTGTGGGCCAGCGCCTTCTCGACGAGCTACTCCCCCCACAGCAGCGACCGCACCAAGCCCACCGACGACACCGACCTGGGTAGCCGCTGATCAACCGCGCCCCTCGCGACCGCGTGGTGGCCATGCCTGAAACGGCGCGAACAACCAGCGCACGGCGGCTCGACCTCCGGCGCTCGCGCCGCGAACGGCGCTGCATCGCAGCCTGTCTGCCCGGCGGCTGGTATGGGGGTGAGCCCCGGCAGAGCTAGCCATCGCCACCTTCTGCACTGACCACTGAGGCCAGCATGCGCCGGACCGCGCTCACCGCCTTGGTACTCCAGCCGCACTTGGTGATCATGGTGATCCAGGCTGTCGATCTTGTGATCGTAGACGAGGACTTGTCGGCCTGGACCGCGGGATTGGACGAGTTGTTCGGGCGGGTGACAGGTCGTTTCCACCGGGTCGAGCCCCGGCGGCGCGGCCGGGCGTATGTGCGAGGCTTGCCGGCGCCGATCGCGGGGAAGAACGGCTGGACACTGGCGGAAGTGGCCGGGGAGTCCACGCCGGACGGCATGCAGCGGTTGCTCAACGCCGCGTCCTGGGACGCCGACGGTGTCCGGGACGATCCGCGCGCCTACGTGGTGGAACAGCTCGCTGACCACGACGGTGTCCTGGTGGTCGACGAGACCGGGTTCCTGAAGAAGGGCGACAAGTCCGCCGGTGTGCAGCGGCAGTACTCCGGCACCGCCGGCCGGGTGGAGAACTGCCAACTCGGCGTGTTCCTCGCCTACGCCACCAGCCAGGACCGCACGCTGATCGACCGGGAGCCGTACCTGCCCAAGTCCTGGACCGGTGACCGTGCCCGATGCCGTGAGGCCGCTGTACCGGACACGATTTCCTTTGCCACCAAAGCGGCCGCACGCATGAGCAGTTCGCCTCTTACACTTCGCACGGCTTCAACCTGCATGGATGGAGTTATCGGCAGTCACAGGGTTCGTCCTGGCGTGACCCTGTGGGTGATCTTGTGGCTGTCGCGTGTGGCCGGTTGCGGCTCGCCGGGACTTCAGCCGGTAATCCGGTGTTGGTCCGTTTGCTCACCCCGTACGTGGCTGTCGGCAACCTCTGGTGCAAGGGGGGCGTTCCTCGGTATTTCCCCTGGAGGCGCGTGGTTGGCAAGGAGAACGTGGGCCTCCATGGCGACGTAGAGCATGGCCATGCCGCGAGGGGTCTGGGGGTCGTGGCCGGTCAAGGTCTTGATCTGCCGCAGTCGCCGCGTGACCGAGTTGCGGTGCACGTAGAGCAGGGCGGCGCACGCGTTGGCGGAGCCGCCGGACTCGACCCAGGCGTTCAAGGTCTTCAGGAGGACCTCGTGGTCGGGTGCGCGCAGCAGGGACCCGAGCACGGTCTGGCGCAGGTGTTCGGCAGGCTGACGCGCGGTGACCAGCAGCGCCTGTAGCGGGACGTGCGAGAAGACGACGCAACCGGGCGGCGCGCCGTTGCCCGCGGCCATCGCCACGCGTGCCTGTCGCAGTGCCTCTGGTGCCGCCGTCAAGTCGTTGAACGGGTCGCTCAGGCCTACCGTGCCGCTGGCGACGGAGTTGATGGCGCTGACGACGCGAAGGAGTTGGGGTAGGGAGCCGA
>DATMCA010000832.1:0-7188 GCA_035559015.1 Umezawaea sp.
GATCTCAACCACGGCCCGCTGGCTGGACCGCTCGACCACGGTGACCCGGTGGCCGGCCCGGTTGACCAGGGCCCGCATCAGTTCGGCGGCCATGCTCAGCTTGCCCTCGATGACGTGCATCGACTGCAACGCCCAGAATGCACTCACGTCGAGCGCGCGCGCCCCCTGGAGGACGACGAACACGTTGGCCGGCTGGCCTCGCAGGTGGGCGGGTAGCAGGCTGGAGCCGGCCAGGTACTTGGCCATCTCGACTTGGGCGTGGAACTCGGCTGGCACGTCCGAGCGGCGCAGGACAACCTCGGTGCTCATCGCTCCCCCTCTTTGTCTCGGGCGAGCATACATCAGCCGGGGCTGTCGCCCATGTCCGTGCCGGCCCAGTTCGCCGAGTCGAAGGCACCGTCCGAGTTGCAGTACGAGACCGTCTCGGTGTGGCCCGGCAGCGAGCCGAACCGCTCGGCCAGGACGCGACGCCGGAGAAGGCCCCTAGAGGCCGCTGCAAGCTCGGCCTGCATCTCCGCCGGGAGGTCACCGAATGGACGCGCTACGGGCTCCGGGCGGGACAGGAGGGCCGACTCCGCGAGGGCCTCGGCCTGGGCGAGCCGCTGGGCGCGGGCCCGCTCGGCCTGCAACAGCGCCACGGCCTCCCGCAGGTGCGAGGGCATCAGCCGGTCGGACCGGTCCCGGTACCAGCGCGACACGGCGGCCATCGAGTCGGCGTAGTCGAGGTCACCCACCACCTCCCACCAGGCCATCACGTCGTTCTCGCCGACGGTGCGGAAGTCGAACAGGGCGGCCTTGGCCAGCACCTCGGCAGTCTGCGGGACGTTCACTGTTCCCCCCTCATGCGTTGTTCAAGGCGCCGGCCGGCCTCGATGGCGGCGGCGGCGCGCTGTTCCCCGGTCGAAAGAGGCTGCACCGGGGACGGCCGGTCGGGCAACCGTTCGTTGGCGGTGCGCATCCAGTTGCGCCACGTGGCCGGCCAGTCGAGCTTGGTGCCCCCGGCGCCGGACTTGCCCCGCCAGTAGTCGACGAACTTGGCGGTCTCCGTCCGGCCGTTGACTCGGGGGCAGTGCTCCAACGCCCAGGCGACCATCTCGGGGGTGATGGGGAACGGGTCGGGCACGCGGGTCGCGCGCGCGCGCGCGGGAACCGCAACCTCTTCAGTAACCTCTAACCCCTTTCCCCTATCCCCTAGAGGGTTCCCCGAAGGGTTCTTCGAACCCTTCTTGGTAGTCATAGCGAAGGGTTCCGGGAAGGGTTCGGCGAAGGGTTCCGGGAAGGGTTCGCCAAGGGTTTCCAGCAGGGCCTTCATCTCGTCGAGGGTGTGCTGGATCTTGTCGCTGCCCTCCTCGACCCGCACCCGCACCACCTCATCGAGGAGGGCGGTGGCGATACGCCGCGACGCCAGGGTCGACACGGCGGCGAGGGCGGCCCGCAGCACGTTGGGCTGGCGGACGATGCCGTCGTTGCGGAGCAGGGTCCGTATGAGCACCTGCTGGGCGTCGGCATCGACGACCAGGAACCGGGCCTGATCCAACTCGGTCAGGCACTCGGTCATCGCCTCGGGCGGGTAGCCGACGAGGCGGGCCCAGCGGCCGGGCACGAGCGGCAGCACGCCGAGGTGGTTCACGTCCGGCTGGGACAGCAGCATCAGGTACACGAGCTTGGCGGCGGGGCGCAGCGCGCCGAACTCGGGGTCGCGCCAGATGGTAGTGAGGATCATGGCCCGGGTACGGGGCATCAGTCACCCCCGTCGCGGAGGCGCATCTCGCGGATCTCCCACCAGCCGGGCGGCTGCTCGGTGCGGCGCGACGAGCGGCGCAGCACGCGGCCGGCCGGGGAGGCAACCTCGTGGTGGCACAGCACGCACCGGGCCTCGAACCACTTCAGGTGCGATGAGCCTTCGGGCAGGGTCTCCAGCGGCTGGAGGTGGCCGCCGCACAGGCGGCACGTTCCGACGAGGGACGACTCAGCGCGGGCCCGTAGCCAGCCCGCCTCGTTGATCTCGTCGCGGTCCACGAGCCTTCGGAACAGGCCGTGCTGGAGGGCGTTGAAGGGCGGCGGGCGGTCATCCATGCGAACGTGTCCTCACCGTGCGGCGGCCCGCCGTCGCGATATGCTGCGATCGGCGAACCTGACTCCTCGGTCTTGTTGCCGGCGCCGCTCTCCACCCCCGGGAGGGCGGCGCCATCGCTGTGTTGTGGGACGATACCCCCACGAGGCGGGTGCCAGAAAGGCCCCGACCAGGTGCTGGTCGGGGCCTTTCCCTACGTCTTGCGGGTGGCCGGTCGGGCGGCGGTGCCCGGCGGCCAGCGGTGCGTCTCCCGGGCCCAAGCGATGATCGTCGAGGTGCGCCACAGGGGCTTGTCCGGGAAGCCGGGCTCGTCCGGGTCCGGCAGCAGTTGACGCTGGCGCCACTGCTGCGGGGTCGTCGGTGCCACACCAAGTAGGGCCGCGATGCCGGCCAGGTCCACCAGCCGGTCGGAAGTGCTCAGGCTCATTTCACCTCCCGTGGGCCGAACGCCTGTCTGACGAAAGGATACAGCACCGGGGGCTAGCTGGACCGGCGCGGCGCCACCCACATCCTCATCAGGTAGGCAACCCCCGACTGGAGGACCGTGCGGCTCAGGGAGAGGCCGAGCGCAGCCCAGTACTCGGGCGTCCACTCGATGGTGGTGAAGGTGGCGGCGAGCACCAACACCACGGCGACGGACACGTCGCAGGCCAGGCCCTGGACGAAGGTGCGCCACGTGCGGTCGCGGGCGTCGGCATGGGTTTCGGCTGTCTGCGTCATGCAGCCAGCGTAGGTGATCAAGCGGTCAGCGGCTTAGCTGACCGAACGGACCCATTTGGGGGGCCCGAACCGACGAGGATGCGCAACCTCTCCATGGTCATCTGCGGGTCCTGAATGGCGGCCACCACCCGGTTCATGTAGCCCACCAGCAACTCGGCGTCGGACGTGACCTGCCGTAGCTGCTGGCGCACCTCAGCGGTCTCGCGCCGGTACTCGGCGGCGTCGCGCCGGGCGTCGGCCAACTCGGCCCGCATGGCGGTCAGGTCGGCGCGGGTGTCGGCCTTGACCGTGTTGAGCAACTCGATGGCCGAGTCGGTCAACTGCTCGGCGGCCTCGGCGCGGGTCACAGCACGACGGCTCACGGCAGTCGTGATGGCCCCTCCCGCCCCTCCTCCGAACACGGCGGCCACCACGCCCACGATCAACGTCGTGAAGTCCATCCACCGTCTCCTGACCCAGGTTGCCGCCGCGATCACGGAGATCCTTTCACGATCATTACCCCACGCGAGTCAGCTTGATCCAAGAGTCGGTCTTCACCCGCGTGTTGACGGCCTCCAGGCTGTTCTGCGCCCAGCGGAACGTGAGGTTGCCGGCGGTGCCGGCGGTAACGACGATGCCTGACACCGGAACGTACAGGAAGGTCCCGATGCCCGCACCGTTGACGGTCTGGACGTTGCTGTTCGCGGCCGAGCCCCGGTTCTGGTTGGCCGCCGTGTCGGCGGCCAGAGTGACCCAGCGGGGCATCGAGAAGCCGGCCGGGCCGATCCAGTCGCACTTGAAGTCGCCGGTGGTGCCCGTGTCGATGACGATCAGGCCCTCAAGCTGGTACCGGGCGTTGATCTGCATAGGCAGGATCAGGTGCGAGTCGTTCACCAGGGCGGTGGAGTTGTTGACTACCTGCGTCTCTGTCGCCTTGGTGATGTAGAGCGGGCGCAACTCCCACCACGCTGAGACCACCGGCGCCATCCAGGTGTCGTAGCGGCCCGGGTTGGTCAGGAAGCTGATCTCGCCGTTGGTGGGCGCCGCGTTGCGGGCGGTGCGGTCGGCGGCGTCGGCGTACTTCTTGACCAGCCGGGGCTCCACGTCCACGTTGTAGTCGCCGAACGCCACGGCCTGGTCGGCGGCGTCGCCGAGCACCGGTGTGGTGATCTGCTGGTCGGCACTGTTGACCGGCATCGGCCCCTCCCTTAAACGAGTGCGATCGAGCGGCCCAGAGCGGCCGGGTTGTCACGGATGAGGCCCATCGCCTCCACCTCCACCACGGTAGGCGCCAAGGTGTCTCCGCCAAAGAGCCGTAGGTCGGAGGTCAGCGCATCCTTGTCGACGGTGAGGGACAGCTTGGTGGTGATCACGTTGCTGGTGCTGTTGCGGATCAGCCCCTGGTGCCACTCGGAACGGCCGATGTCGGCGAACAGAGCGTCGTACTGCACGTACCCCTGCCACAGCGCGTTCCCGCTCGTGGACTGGGCGCCCTGACGCACCCGGAGAAGGCCCCAGGACGAGCCGGCGCAGTTGACGCCGGGCTGCACCCACAGTCGGAACAGCCACCCGGGCGGGAAGGAGATGGTGTCCTCCTGGGTCCAGTTGGCTGAGGGAAACGCAACCTCGGCGCCGCTGGACGTCACGGGCGTGCCGCCGCCCTTGCCGTAGTTGCCGCCCAGGATGACGTTCTTGAGCGTCTGAAGGTCATTGGTGGAGCCGAGCACTAGCCAGGTGGAGTCCTGGCGGATGAGGGCCACGTTGTCGCCCAGCGCTGGCTGGTAGCTGCCGAGCTTGCCGGCGGCCACCTCCGCCCCGCCCACGGTGACGATCACGTCCGGGCTGACTGCGGCGACGATGCCGATGCGCATACCGTTGTCGAGCGGCTGCTGGGCCGTGATGGTGGCGGCGAGGGGGTCGGTCACGTCACACCGGGCACACGTAGGACAGGTGCCACAGGCCGCTGAAGATGTTGGTGGTGGGCCCGCCGGAGCCGGTCCAGTGCAGCCGCACATCGAGGGTGTCGCCGACCAGGCACGGGATCGCGCCGAAGACAGTGACGCTGGGCAGGTTCGATCCGACGCTGGTGCCGCGCCGCTTCTCGCTGAACCGGCGCAGCCCGTTCTGGAACAGGGACAGGCGGGTGCCCGTGTCCACGGGGCTGCCGCCGCTGGCGGTCGCGCTGATGCTGATGAGGTACACCCCAGCCACCCGCACGGTGGTGATGGTGGGCGCCCCGCTGCTGAACATGCCCGAGTTGTCCACCGGCGGAACAGCGGCCTGCCAGGTGAGGGCCGTCTCCACGTTGACGGCCACGTTCTGGGTGGGGGCGGCATCCAGGCGGCAGGCAGTGGCCTGGAGGCGGGCGGTCACCTGCGCGTTGGTGCCGGCCATGAGCGCGTCGATGGCGTTGGCCAGGTTGCAGAACGTGGCCGCGTCGACGAGGTCGTTCATCGTGGGGTAGGGCAGCCCGTACAGGGGTGTCGTGCCGGGCATCAGGCCACCTCGATGATGTCTGCGTTGCCAACCTTGGTGAGCCAGATCGTGCAGTCGCCCGGGTTAACCTGCATGGTGGAGCCCGTGTTGCCGTGCCGCCACTGGAGGGCGATGTGGTACTGGCTGGGCGTGTCGACCACCTCGACCAGGCCGGCGCGGCTCGCCGAGTCGGCGCCCGAGGTCGAGGCGGCCTGGTTGCTGGACAGGTCCAGCACGATCGTGGAACCCTCCGGGTCGTCCCGGAACACAACCATCGAGACGGTGCGCAGGCTACCGCTCGTCACCGCGCCGGTCTCGGTCATCAGGATCGAGTAGCCCACGTGGTAGATGCCGGGGCTTGGGAAGCTCTGCTGGCTCTCGCCCTCGCTGGGCCCGACACCGTTGATCGTGTAGTTGGCGAACACGAGCGACCCGTCCCCCGGGCCCATGTTGATATTGGCCACGCCGGTGGTGTCGATGGCGAAGGCGGCGGCGGTCACCCGCCACACGGCGGTGGGCGGGTTGATGGAGGGCAGCAGCGAGTTGCGGAAGGCCAGCGTCTCGGCCTCGATGCGCTCGGCCAACTCCTGCATGTAGAGGGCGTACCCGGCGAAGTCGGTGCCGTCGGGGCAGGGCAGGCCAAGGGTTCCCACGTCGTGCATCAGAGGTCCCGGAGCCAGTACATCTGGAAGCGGGCGGCCAGGATCGTGCCGGTGAAGCCGGTGCCGCACTCGTAGCCGATTCCGTAGCCGAGACCACCGGCACCGGCCAGGTCGTTCGGGTCGACCCGGATGGTGGTCTGGGTGTCCAGCCTGTCAACGGTGCCGCTGCCCGGCGCGAAGGCCGGGTAGTCGTCGTCGGTCTCCGATCCGACCACGCCGCCGGTGCCGAACACGCCGACGCCGAACCGGCCCGAGGTGATGTAGATGACCGTGTTGTTGTCGGTCGAACCACCGTCGAGGAGGCTGATGTGGGCCTCGGCCGCGTAGAAGCCGGTGCGACGCGGGAAGACCCGGAACACTGAAATGTCCTGGTCGAACATGTCGTCGGTGTCGAAGTCGACCGACGTGACGGGGATGTTGGTCAGCGAGCCGGCGGCCACGACCAGCGGGCCCTCGAAGTCCCACGCCACGGCCGGCACCGACGGCACCAACCGGTCGCGGATGTTGTCGAGGCGGGTGAACTCCAGGTCGACCAGCCGGACCAGTTCGCACCAGGTCTCGTCGAACAGGCACGGGTCGTCGGCTGCTGTCTGGCACGGCAGGAGCAGGCTCGGCGTCAAGTTCGTCATACGGCCTCCGGGAGTTGGCTGAAGACCATCGCCCGGCAACTGACCGTCATGCTGCTGGGTACGTCCATGGGGATCGTAAGGCCCGCCACCACCTGGACGATGCCGGTGCGGCCCCGCACGTTGAGGCTGATCGGGTCGCCCAACTCCAGGGCGGCGTCGGGCGTCATCGACAACTCCCACGACTCAGTGAGGGCGGTGCCCCGCTTGAGCAGGCCCTCGGCGGCGTCGCTGGCCGAGTGGTCGGTGGCTGGTGTGTTGAGCCGGACGAGGGCGCCCCGGCGCCCGAACGGGCCGTCGACCCGGGTGGGGCTGTCGGGGTTGTCGTCCTGGGCGGTGGCGAACACGGGCGTCGTGCCGTCGGCCCGCTCGCCGGTCACGGTGACGGCGTTGAAGATGCCGTTGCGGCTGCGCTGGGCCGAAGAGGCGGTCACCGTGCCCCCGTCCCCATCGCTGTAGGTGACGACCGGCGTGCGGCGCACCGTCCACGGGTAGCGGCGGATGACGAACTCGCCGTTGGCGAGCGGGTACCAGAACGCGCCGATGGCGGTAGCCATCTCGTCGAGCGCGGCGCCCCGGTCGTGTTCCCACGACAGGATCGGCACCAGGTGTGGGAAGAAATCGGACGTGCCGAACAGGGCGTCGGGCAGCG
>DATMCA010000833.1:0-4933 GCA_035559015.1 Umezawaea sp.
CGAGCGGATGAGCACGCTGAAGTGGCGCGACGCGGAGGAGATGCTGACCGTCGCCCGCGACACGATCGCCCGCGCCGAGCGGGCCGCGCCGTCGTGGTTCGGCCGGGTGCCCGTCGCGAAGTGCGTGGTGGAGCAGGTGCCCGAGGCCGACGAGCTCAACGCGCCGATGGCGTACTACATCGACCCGGCGATGGACGGCTCCCGGCCCGGCACGTACTTCGTCAACGCGAAGCGGGTCCAGGAGCAGGACCGCACGGTCGCCGAGTCCATCGCGTTCCACGAAGCCGTTCCGGGGCACCACTTCCAGCTCGCGCTGCTCCAGGAGGTCGAGGGGCTGCCGCTGCTGCGCCGGATCGCGTCGATCGAGTCGCACATCGAGGGCTGGGCGCTCTACACCGAGCGGCTGGCAGACGAGATGGGGCTCTACAGCGACGACGTCGCGAGGCTGGGGATGCTCGCGACCGACTCGATGCGGGCCGCCCGGCTGGTGGTCGACACCGGGCTGCACGCGTTCGGCTGGACCCGCGACCGGGTCGTGGAGTACCTGCGGGAGTTCACCGTGATGTCCGAGGTGGACGTCCAGGCCGAGACCGACCGGTACGTCGAGATGCCGGGGCAGGCGCTGGCGTACATGGTGGGGCGCTTGGAGTTCGAGCGGCTGCGCGCCGAAGCCGCTCGGCGAGCGGGGGAGGGGTTCGACCTCCGGGCGTTCCACGACCTCGTGCTCGCCAACGGCCCGCTGCCGATGGACGCGCTCGCCCGCCTGGTCGAACGGCGGTTCCCGTGACGGACCTCGCCGACGAGATGATGGACCTGCTCCTCGACGACGAACCGCTCTCCGCCACGCTGCTCGGCCTGCCCGGCCGCGACCACCTGCTGCGCGACCCGGCCGCGGACGTGGAGCTGCGCGCGCGGGCCGAAGCCGTGCTGCGGCGGGCGGTCGGTGCCGACGTGACCTCGGCGGTGGTGGCCAACGAGGCCCGGTCGCTCATCGAGAAGCTCGACGCGGGACTGGTCGACCTCACGTTCGCCAACGCGTGGCACTCGCCCGCCTCCGGCCTGCTGACGATCCTGCCGCTGATCCGACCGGCGGACGTCGGGAGCGGGCGGGACTACGTGGCCAGGCTCGCCGCCGTGCCCCGGTTCCTCGCCGGGGTCCAGCGGCGGCAACGGGCGGCCGTGCACGCCGGTCTGGTGCCGCTCGCCCGGTTGGCGCGCAAGGGGATCGAGTTCCTGGACCGGTACCTCGCGGACCCGGACGGCGACCCGCTGCGCACGCCCGAACTGCCCGCCGGGCTCGCCGCCGACCGCGATCGGCTGCTGGCCGACGCCGTCCGTCCCGCCTTCGCCGCGTACCGGGAGTTCGTCGAAACCGAGGTCCTGCCGCACGGCCGCCCGGACGACCGGCCGGGCCTGTGCCACCTGCCCGGCGGCGAGGCGAGGTACGCCCTGCTGGTCCGCCGGTACACCACGACGGCGTCTACTCCGGCCGACCTGCACCGGACCGGGCTGGAGCTGATCGCCGCCCTGGACCGGGAGTACCTGGAGGTCGGGGCCCGCGCGTTCGGGCTGAGCACCGCGGCGGAGGTCCGCGAGCGGATCCGCACCGACCCGGCGCTGCGCTGGCGGGACGCCGACGAGATGGTCGCGGCGGCGGAGGCGACGGTCGCCCGCGCCGAACTCGTCGCGCCGCGGTGGTTCGGGCGGCTCCCGCGGGGCAGGTGCGTGGTCGAACGGGTGCCCGAGGCGGAGCAGGAGGCCAGTTCGTCCGCCTACTACGTGGATCCGGCACTGGACGGGTCGCGGCCGGGCACCTACTACGTCAACACGCGGCGGCCGCACGAGCAGGACCGCACCATCGGCGAGGCGCTGGCGTTCCACGAGGGCGTCCCGGGCCACCACTTCCAGATCTCGCTCGCCCAGGAGCTGGACGACCTGCCGCTGCTGCGCCGCACCGCCCTGATCGACTCCTACATCGAGGGCTGGGGCCTGTACGCCGAGCGCCTCGCGGACGAGATGGGGCTCTACAGCGACGACACCGCCCGGCTCGGGATGATCGCGTCGGACTCGGCCAGGGCCGCCCGGCTCGTGGTGGACACGGGGCTGCACGCGTTCGGCTGGACCCGCGACCAGGCCGTCGACTACCTGCGCGCCAACACCGTCCTGCCCGAGTCGGACGTCCAGGCCCAGGTGGACCGGTACGTCGAGACGCCCGCGCAGGCGCTGGCCTACATGGTGGGCCGGTTGGAGATCCAGCGCCTGCGCGGTGGAGCGGAACTCAGGATGGGTGACGCGTTCGACCTGAGGGCGTTCCACGACCTGGTGCTCGGCGGCGGACCGCTGCCGATGGCCGTGCTCGCCGACGTGGTCGAGCGGTGGTCGTCAGCGTGACCCCTCCTTCTCCATCACCGAGTGCTTCCTGCTGTAGGTGAAGTACACGACGAGACCGATCACGAACCACACGGCGAACCGCAGCCACGTCTCCGGGTTGAGGAAGGTGATCAGCCACAGCGAGAACACCACGCCGATGGCGGGCACCACGGGCATGCCCGGCGTGCGGAACCCGCGCGGCAGGTCGGGCTGCCGGTAGCGCAGCACGATCACCGCGACGCACACGACCACGAATGCCAGCAGGATGCCGATGTTGGTCAGCTCGGCCGCCTCGGCGATCGGCAGGAACCCGGCGATCACCGCGGACGCGATGCCCAGCACCCAGGTGATCCGGCTCGGTACGTGCTTCACCGGGTGGGTCTTCGCGAACCACGGCGGCAGCAGGCCGTCGCGGCTCATCGAGTAGCCGACCCGGCTCGCGCCCATGAGGAACGTGAACAGCACCGTCGTGATGCCGAGGATCGCGCCGATCGAGATCACCACGCCCAGCGCGTTCAGGCCGACGTCGGCGAAGGCCGTGGCGAACGCGCTCTCGGCGTCGACGTCCTTGTAGTTGACCATGCCGGTGAGCACGAGGCAGGCCAGCACGTACAGCACCATCGAGATCGCCAGCGAGTACAGGATCGCCTTGGGCATGTGCTTCTGCGAGTCCTTCGACTCCTCGGCGGCCGTGCTCATCGCGTCGTAGCCGAACACCGCGAAGAACACCGTCGCCGCACCGGTCAGCGCGCCCGAGATGCCGAACGGGAAGAACGGGTTGTAGTTGGCGGTGTTGATGTGGAACACGCCGACCACGACCACGAGCAGCACCACGGCGACCTTGAGGTACACCAGCGTGGTCTCGAACCTGGCCGCGTTGCGCATGCCCTGGTTGAGCACGAACGCGATCAGCAGGCACAGCAGCACGGCGAACAGGTTCACCTTGTAGCTGCCCGCCGCCACGTCCCCGGTCTCGGTGCCCGGAGCACCGAGCATCCAGTTCGGCAGGTGGATGTTCAGCAGCGACAGCAGTTCGGTGAAGTAGCCGCTGATGCCGATCGCCACCACCGCCACGATCGCGGTGTACTCCAGCAGCAGGTCCCAGCCGATGAACCAGCCGACGATCTCGCCGAGCACGGCGTAGCCGTAGGTGTAGGCCGAACCCGCTTTCGGGATCATCCCGGCGAACTCGGCGTAGGAGAACGCCGCCGCCGCGCTCGCGATGCCCGCGACCAGGAACGAGACGAGCACCGCGGGGCCCGCCGTCTTGTTCGCCACGGCGCCCGCCAGCGAGAAGATGCCCGCGCCGATGATGCCGCCGATGCCGATCGCGGTGAGCTGCCAGAGCCCGAGCGTTCTGGTCAGGCTCGTGTCGGAGGTCTCGTCGCCGATCTGCTCGATCGGTTTGCGGCGGAACACCCCGGTGCCCCGGCCGAACCCGCCACCCGCTGAGGTCATGTCGTTCTCCCCTCGCCGCCGTGAGATCAAGTCGAACGTATTGCCTACGAGGGCGCGTGGCGATCCGGGAACAAGGTTCGGGGGACGGGTGTTGCGACCTGTCGTGAGACTCGAAGTGTGGTCGGACGTCGTTTGCCCGTGGTGCTACATCGGCAAGCGGAAGATGGAGAGCGCCCTGGAGGCCTGGGACGGCGAGCCGGTCGAGGTGCGCTGGCGCCCGTTCCAGCTCGACCCGGCGTCGCCGAACGACGGCGCGCCGATGACCGAGGCGCTGGCCGTGAAGTTCGGCGGGGCCGCCGCGGTGAAGGCCGCGCACGAGCGGGTGGAGCAGGTCGCCGCGAGCGTCGGCCTGGAGTACCACCTCGGCGCGACCCGGCAGGCGAACACGCTCGACGCGCACAAGCTGGTCAGCCTGGCCTACGAGCAGGGCGTCCAGGGAGCCGTGCAGGAGCGGATCTTCCGGGCGAACTTCACCGAGGGGCAGCACGTCGGCGACCCGGACGTGCTGGTCAAGCTGGCCGCCGACGCCGGGCTGACCGGGGCGGAGGAGGCGCTGCACGACGAGGCGCTGACCGCGCGGGTCCGCCAGGAGCTGGCCGAGGGCGTCGGGATCGGCGTGCGCTCGGTGCCGACGTTCGTGGTCGGCAACCGCGGTGTGTCCGGCGCGCAGGACCCGTCCGTCATCCTCGAACTGCTGCGCGGGGCCTGACCCGACCTCGTGCCCGCCTTCCGGGGGAAGGCGGGCACGGGCTCCAGCGGGTTCCTAGCGGGTGAAGACGATCTTGCCGGAGGTCTCGCCGTCGAGCATCGACCGCAGACCCTCCTCGGCGCGCTCCATCGGCAGCTCCAGGCCGATCCGCGGCTTGAGCTCGTTGAGCGCGCAGAACGCCAGCAGGTCGCCCAACTCCTCCCGCGTGCCCATGGTCGAGCCGACCACCCGCAGCTGGAGGAAGAACAGCCGCTGCAACTCGGCCGCCGACGCGTCCCCGCTCGTCGCGCCGGAGATCACCACGATCCCGCCGGGCTTGAGCGCCTTCATCGAGTGCGACCAGGTCGCCTTGCCGACGGTCTCGAACACCGCGTCCACCCGCTCGGGCAGCCGCGC
>DATMCA010000834.1:0-2357 GCA_035559015.1 Umezawaea sp.
ACAACGGCAACCTCAGGGCCGAACCGAACCCGACCTCGGACTAGACCCGCCATCGGGGGGATTCCATGGCCGACCGCCTGCACGTGCTGACCGTCCTCTACCAGTCCGAGCGCGCCGACCGCTCCACCACGCTGACCGTGAGCCTCGCGACCATGGGCGCGGCCGTCACCTACCTCATCGGCACGATCGCCTTCTTCGACAAGCTCGACCTGCTCGGCTGGGGCATCGCGCTGCTGCCGTTCCCGCTGGTGTGTGTGGCGGCGTTCCACTCCATGCTGATCAACGTGGCGGCCGTCCGCGCCCGGTCGATCCTGCACCTGGAACGGGCCCTGCTGGACAGCCTGGACGCGTCCGGCCCGGACCACCAGGCGATCGACCGCGGCGTGGTCGGCGTGACGGCGAGCGAGCACCGGACCAACCTGCACACCGCGCCGCGGGCCCAGCGCGGGGCGATCCTGATCGCCTACGGCGGGGTCGCGGTCATCTACGTCGGCTACCTCGTCCTGATGCTCTGGCGGGCGGCCCACCACCTCTCGGGCTGGATCGCGGTCCCGGCGGTCGGGTACGCCGCCCTGCTGCTGGTGATCGGGATCTCCTGGCGCGCAGGCGCGGTCAACATGGACTTCCGCACGGGCCCGACTTCCTGACCGCCGCACCGCCCGCACTTCGCGAACACGAAGCGATCCGCGTCGACTTCGACCGGGGAGCGATAGGAAAGCCGTCTGCGCCGAACAGCCGCAGCGCCCGCGGGCCGGGCCCCGGCCCGCCCGCCTCGGGTGCGGAGTTCCGCACCGGGCGCGAGCAGCGCGGATGCGGTCACCGCTCCCGGTGAATTCGGCATACCGCAAACGGGTGGTCGTGGTCGGCGAAAGTTTGCAGGGCGCCCGACGGCGTTCATCCTTTCGTCGCAGTGCCCATAAAATGCCTGTGGTTGTCGGTTTTCGCCGCCGGTCCTAACGTGTGCAACCGTTCACAGGAACCAGCTCGACCACGGCCCCACCGTCGCGGCCACTCCTGGTCAAGACCCCCTGAAGAGGTCGAGGTCATGCGTACTCTGCTGCTCTTCGACGGTCTCGGTGGCACCAACGACACCCTGGTCGCCGCGCTTCGCGAGCTTTACGCCCGACCGGACAACGCCGCCTACTTCCACATGGTGTTCACCGTTCTGGACGACGTCCTGAAATATATCGGAAACGATGTGCGCGACGCGGTGTTACCTACCGACTTATCCCTGAAACAATGGCTCGACTCGGACTTTCCCGCCGCCGCTTTGCGGAATTCTATTGTGGCCGGAATATGCGTGCACGTGTGCCAGGTCTGCCACCTCCAGCCGACCGGGTGGAGCGCGGACGACGAGGTCGTGGCGGCGCTCGGGCACAGCATCGGGCTCCAAGCGGCGGTCGTGGCGGGCATGCGGCCCAGGCGGATGGACGAGTTCCTCGCGCTGGCGGCCGGTTCCCTCAGGCTCGTCGCGCTCAGCCTCGTGCGCGGGCACCAGCTCGACGAGGCGCGGGTCGTCAGCCCCGAGCTGGTGAGCCGGTACCTGGCGCGCGACGGCAAGGGGCGGACGCCGAGCCCGATGGCGTCGCTGACGGGCATGTCGCGGCACGACCTGAGCAGCGCGGTGCGCCGCTACGACCGGGACGGACGGCTGTCGGTGAGCCTGGTCAACTCCCCCACCACCCAGGTGCTCAGCGGGTCGACCGCAGACCTGCTCGACTTCTACTTCGCCCACGAGGCCGAGTTCACCGAGTCGCGGGTGAGCTGGGCGTTCCTGTCGAACTCGATCCCCTTCCACAGCTCCAAGCTCGCCCCGGCGGCCCGTCGGGTCCGCGACGACCTCGGGTTCATCGGCCCGATGCCCGGCGCGGACGCGCTGAAGGTGCCCGTGTACGCGACGGACGCGCCCCGCGACCTGCGGCGGTCGACCGACCTGGTGCAGGAGTTCCTGGACCAGGTGCTGGTGCGGCCCATCGAGTGGGAACTGGCGGCGGGGCACGCGATCGGCGACGCCGGGATCGAACGCGTGGTGGATTGCGGCCCCGGCCCCGCCGCGCGCCGGTTCACCCGCGAGTGCCTGCGCGCCGACGCCCGCCCCCTGCGCTTCGAGTCCGTCCAGCAGTTCTCCCGCCGAGCCCGTTAGGAGCACCGCCATGCGTTGTCTGCTCTTCCCCGGTCAGGGCGTGCAGCGGAAGGGGATGGGCGCGGAGCTGTTCGCCCGCTTCCCGGACGCCACCGCGCTCGCCGACGAGGTCCTGGGCTACTCGATCGAGGAGCTGTGCGTCCGCGACCCGGAACGGCGCCTGCGGGACACCCGGTACGCCCAGCCCGCCGTGTTCTTCGTCAACGCCCTGATG
>DATMCA010000835.1:0-4775 GCA_035559015.1 Umezawaea sp.
CCGGTGGTTCGGGCGCCTCTCGGCTACGGCGTCGAGCGGGTGGAGCGCAGGATCGCCGGGTGCAGGAGCGCGGCGGGCCCGCGTCGGTACAGGGTCGCGGGTCGGCCCGCCTGCTGCGGGGCGCGCACACCCGTCGGCACCAGGAAGCCCTCGATCCCGATGATCTTGCGGTGGAAGTTGCGCGCGTCCAACTCCTCGTCCCAGACGGTCTCGTACACCTGGCGCAGCTCGGTCATGGTGAACTCGGGACCGCAGAAGGCCGCGGCCAGGGTGGTGTACTCCAGTTTGTTCCGCGCCCGCTCGACCGCGTCGGCGATGATCCCCCTGTGGTCGAACGCCACCTTGACCCGCTTGCGCAGGACCTTCTCCACGGGCACCCAGGTGGCCGCTCGGGCGTCGCCGCCCGCGGTGGGGGAAGGCAGGTCCGGCACGAAAGCCAGGTAGCAGACCGTGACCACGCGGAGTCGGGGGTCGCGGTCCGGGGCGCCGTAGGTGCGCAGCTGTTCCAGGTGGAGCCCCCGCGGGTCCAGGCCGGTCTCTTCGGCCAGTTCCCGAGCCGCGGCGGCGTCGATGTCCTCGGACGTGCTGGCGAGGAAACCGCCCGGTAGTGCGAGTTCGCCGAGGTGCGGGTCGATCCCGCGCTCGACGAGCATGATCTGCAGCGCGCCCCCGCGCACCGTGAGGACGGCGAGGTCGACGGCGACCGCGACCTCGGGGATCGTCCACTCCGCGTCGACGATCTCCGTGACCCTGCGTGGTCGTCCGTCCACATGCAACAGCATACCCGTGCCCCGTCGGGCGGGGCCGCGTGGAATATTCGTCAGATTGACAAAAATTATGCGGTTGGGCTAGCGTCCGTTCCCGTTGTGGCCCCCTGTCACGCCACGAACCCAGCTGCGGCTTCCCGTCACCTCGACACGCGCTGTTCCGACGAACGCGCCGCGAAGATCGGCACCACGCCGACCCTCTCCAGTTCGACGAAGCAAAACCCTTACGACACAACGTGACGGAGCGAATCCATGATCGTGATCCTGACCGCGCTGGAGAGCGAGCGCGCCGCGGTCCTCGGCCACCTGGCCGAGGTCGAGGCGCACGAGCACCGGGCGGGAACGCTGTTCGACGTGGGCGTCCTCAAGTCCCGTTCGGACCGGCGGATCGCCGTCGCCGCAACGGGAATGGGTAACCTGACCGCCGCCGCGCTCACCGAGCGGGCCATTGTGGAGTTCCAGCCCTCGGCGATGCTCTTCGTCGGGATCGCGGGCGGCCTGCGCGACTGGCTGGAACTGGGCGACGTCGTGGTGGCCACCAGGGTGTACGCGTACCACGGCGGTCGCAGCGAGGACGGCGGGTTCCGCGACCGCCCCCGCTCCTGGGACATCTCGCACAAGATCGAACAGGCGGCGCGCCGCGTCTCCCGCGCGAGGGAGTGGTACGCGCCCATCTCCGACGGCACGGGGGTGTGCCCCGAGGTGCACTTCCACCCGGTCGCGGCCGGGGACGTGGTGCTGGACTCGCGGACCTCGGAGCACGCGCGGCACCTCGACGACACCTACAACGACGCGATCGCCGTGGAGATGGAGAGCGCGGGCTTCGCGCTCGCCGGCCACCTGAACGACGGCCTCCGGACGGCGTCCGTCCGAGCCATCAGCGACCTCGCGGGCGGGGCCAAGAACACCACCGACCGCGAGGGCTGGCAGTCCGTCGCCGCGCGCAACGCCGCGGCGTTCGCCGTCGCCCTCGCCGCGCAACTCGACGACCCGTCGCCGGAGGGCGCACCCGCCGAGGACGTGCCCGCCGCCGAGCCTGCGCCGGCCCTCCCGCCGATCCGCAACACCAACACCGCCAGGGACAACGCCCACGTCGACCAGCAGATCGGGGTCAACCTCGGCGGCTTCTACGCGGGTACTCGGCGGAGCGGGGACGACCGATGAGCGCGCCGTCGTGGACGAACCAGAACTCCGTGTCGGACAACGGGCAGGTCGGTCAGCAGATCGGCGTGAACTTCGGCGACACCGCCTTCCACCGCTACGAGACGATCTACAACTTCACCCACGCCGATCCGCCCGAGCGCAAGGAGAAGGTCGCGCTCAACCACCTGGAGGGCGGCAACCCGCGCTTCGCCGAGTCGATCCTCGGGGAGTTGATGCGCAACGGGTACGCGACGACGGAGCGGGCGTACTACTTCGCCCTGGCCGTTCTCAGCGACCGGTCCCTCAACGAGATCGACCGTGCGGAGTACGAGGACTTCCTCGTCGCCTGCAACGCCGCCCTGCACCTCCCGGTCGACGGGTGGTCGGTGGCGCTGAACGTCGTGCGGCAGTTCATGTCGTGCATGTGGCGCCGGGAACTCGCGGGCTCGGAGGAGTTGAAGAAGGCACTGGAGGCGTTCGGCGGGCTGCCCACCGCCCGCCAGGCCGAGATCACCCGCCACCTGCGGATGATCCTCGGCGGCGTGGTCCAGGAACGCCTGGACGTGGTGGACGTGCAGCGGGTCGTCGCCGAACGCCTCCAGCCGAACCGCGCGGGCCGGGCGTGGAAGTTCTTCCAGCCCGAGCCCGCGGAGCCCCGACCCGTGACGCTCGCGGCTCCGGCCATCCCGCAGGAGACCTGGTTCAAGGTGGTCGGTGGCGCGTTCGCGTTGCTGCTCGGCGTGCTCGTCCTGCTGTCGGGGGTCGGCGGTGTCGTCTCGTTCCTGGCCGTCCCGCCGTTGGCCGCGGGCGGGTTCCTGGTGGTGAGCAACGGGGTGGAGCGCGCTCAGCGATCGCTCCGCCGTCGTCGCCTGGACTACGAGCACGGCGTGCCGTACCTCCAGCGGCACGCCAACTCGCCGGGCCACTGGGTCTCGACCGCGTTCGTCGAGGACGTCTTCAACCGGGTCGAGGCCTGCTTCCGCGCCACCCGGCCGCACGTGGCAGGCGACTGGATGGGTGACACCGCCGGTCTGCGGGAGTACCTCAAGGGCAGGTTCGTCCACCTCTACGGCAACGCCCAGGTGACGCCCGCGTCCATCAACTGGCTGATCCGCTGGCACGCAAAGCAGGTCGCCAAGGCGTGGCTGGCGGGCACGCTGTACGCCTACCAGGCGGCCGACCAGGGGCCGAGCCGCACCACCCCGCTCTACCGGGTGGGTGTCGGGGTGTCCGCGTTCGGGCTGCTCGTCCTCCTCGCGTCGGGGGCGGGCGGCGCAGCGGTGTTCATCGCCGTCGGCGGGTACTTCGGGGCGACGGGCGTGATCGCGCTGCTGGCGGCCCGCCGCGACCACGAGGAGGCCCGTGCGAACTGCCTGCGGCAGTACGAGGACGAGAAGTTGGCGTACGAGAACTGGGTGCGGGAACTGGCGGACCGGCCGACCGACGCGGAGATGGGCCGCTGGCTCGACCTGGACAAGGCGTTCCTGAAGACCGCCGCGCTCCGGAGGTTCAGCCTCGACAACCGCGACCTGGTCGGCTACGTCGTGATGACGGAGGGTGCTCCCAAGGCCATGCGGGCCAGGGTTCCGCACGGCCCGCCGCGGTTCTCCGAGTACGTCGTGCTGGTCTTCCTCCTCACCAAGAGCGGTGTCCGGGAGGTGGAGGTCGACCTCGACTTCCTCACCGGCGCCAGCAAGGACGAGCGGCGGACCTCCTTCCGCTACGAGCACCTGGTGTCGGCCAGGGTGTCCGAGGTGGGCGTCCGGTACGCGAACGACCAGCGCGTCATCGTGGAGCCGGGGGAGCAGCAGGGACCGCTGGAGATCGAGAAGGTGCGCAGCCGCGCGCTGCGGCTGACGCTGGTCAGCGGGCAGGAGATCACCGTGGTGGCGGCGAACTTCGCCGGCCTGACCGACGGCGACGTGGAGCAGGAGTCGGAACTGGTGAGGATCGCGCTGCTGACCTCGGGCATCGCGGGCGCGCTGAACATCCTGGAGGCCGTGGCCGCGGAGGGGGCCGACTGGATCGCGCGCGAGCAGGAACGGCGTGAGCGCCGGTCGCGGGACTGGCACGACGCCGACGGCGGGCAGATCGGCGGCGCCGAGTTCGGGGCGCTGCTGTAGGGGAGGACCCCGGTGGGCGGTCTCGGGTCGAGACCGCCCACCGGCGGGTCAGCAGCCGTCGAGCGTGATGACCACGGCGCTGCCCGCCGCCACGTCGACGCCGAGCCTGCCGTCGCGGACGCGCACCTGGTCCGCCCGCTTGGGCTTGAGGTTGCCCTGGCGGTCGACGGTGGCGCCCTGGACGGCGGTCGCCTCGCCGCCGAGGCTGTCACCGGTGAGGCGCAGGACGTCCGCGCTCCGCGCCCGGCCGTCGACGGCGATGTCGAGGTGCACGGGAGCCGCGGTGGTCTCGTCCTTCTGGACCACGGCGATCCTGGTGCGGCCGTCGTCGCCCTTCACGGCGTACGCGGTGACGTTGCGGTCGGTCGACAGGGTGAGCGGCAGGAACCTGCCGGACCTCATCTGCCGCGCCATCCAGAGGCCGTAGTAGATCGGCATCGCCTTGTACACCTTGGCCTGCTCGTCCACCGCGTTGGCGGCGCAGATCGGCGTGTAGCGCTGGAACTTGCCGTTCCAGATGGGCGCGTCGCACACGCCGAGTCCACCGTGGACGTTGATGCCGTCCACACCGGCCTGCGCCATCTGGAGGCTGTAGTCCAAGCCCCACAAGGCGGAAGCGTACCTGTTGCTCACGCCGTCGACACCGCCGCTGTAGGCGGAGTTGGCCTCGTCGACGCGGAAGGCGAGCCCGTTGGCCTTGGCGGCTTCGAGGTTCTTCGCCACCGACCTGAGCTGGTTGGTC
>DATMCA010000836.1:0-3168 GCA_035559015.1 Umezawaea sp.
CGCAACCTCAAGATCCGCTGGATCGAGGACTGCCTGCTGGACATGGCGCAGGACGTCTACGGCATCGAGCTGGTGCCGGAGCCGTACACGCCGCCGACCGACTGGGGCGACACCCGGATCCTGGTGATCGCCGACGGCGCCAACTCGCCGACGCGCGAGAAGCTGAAGGAGCACTTCGGCACGTCGGACCGGAACTTCTACTCGGTCGGCGGCGAGCAGCTCGTGGAGACCGTGCTCGGGATCCGGGTGAAGGGCAACTTCCCCGACGAGTTCACCGTTCCCCTCACGGTGAGCCAGAACCGGTTCCTGTTCAACTCGCTGGGCGGCGGGTTCATCAACATGCGGCTGACCGCCGAGGAGGCGTCGGAGATCGTCGCGATCGGCGAGAACAGCCCGGTGGAGTGCATCAGCCGCTACCGCTGCATGATGCTGCCGCGCGGCGACCGGTTCGTGTGCGACCGGCACCGGGCCATCTTCAAGCCGTCCATCGACCGGCTGTCGTTCCTGTGGCCGCGGATCCTGGACGGCGCCCGCTTCTTCGGCGCGAGCCCGCAGGACATCCTCGGCATCACCATGTTCCGGCTGAGCATGACGCAGAACTCCCGGTTCACCGCGCAGCTGAACTCGAAGACGTTCGGCTTCCTGATCGGCGACGCGGCGAACTCGCTGCACTTCTGGCCCGGTCGCGGCCTCAACACCGGGGTGAAGAGCGCGCTGTCGCTCGCGGGGACGCTGCGGTCGCGGTGGCAGGGCAAGCAGTTGCGCTCGTCGGACTTCTCCGCGCACGAGGGCCTGATGCAGCAGCTCCAGTACCGCGAGAAGGCCCGCGCGTGGACCACGATGGTCATGCCGCAGGACGACGGGATGCCGCGCGGCATCGAGACCCGGATCCGCGACGGCCTGGCGACCACGGCGGACCGGCAGGTGCTGACCAACGAGCTGTGGTCGCGGATGCGGACCATCAGGAACCGCCTGGGCAGCCGGATGGGGCACATGCCCGGCGACGACTGGTACCTGAGCCGCATCAACGGGTTGCAGACCAAGACGCTCCAGGTGCTGGTGGAGACCGGGTCGTGGATCACCCGCGAGATCGGCGGCGACGAGATCTCCGTCGACGTCGAGTTCCCGGTGCTCGACGCCCCGTCGGTGGTCGCGGAGCCCGTGCCCACCGCCCCGTCGCGGCCGGTGATGATGCAGATCGACGCCGAGCAGACGGTGCTGAAGCCGATGCGCGACGTGATCGCCGCTCAGCCCGCCGTCGCGCCGAGGCCCTGAGCCGGAGGCCGTGCCCGGCACCGGTGGGGTTGCCGGGCCCGGTCTTCCGCTACTGGGGGCGGACGAAGGGGAACAGGACGCTCTGCCGGATCGTGGTGCCGGTCAGCATCATCAGCACCCGGTCCACGCCCATGCCGAGGCCGCCGGTGGGCGGCATCCCGTGTTCCAGGGCGCGGAGGAAGTCCTCGTCCAGCTCCATGGCCTCGACGTCACCGCTGGCCGCCTTGAGCGACTGCGCCTCCAGCCGCCGCCGCTGCTCCAGCGGATCGGTCAGCTCCGAGTAGGCGGTGCCGATCTCGGCGCCGAACGCGACCAGGTCCCACCGCTCGGCGAGCCTGGGGTCGTCGCGGTGCTGGCGGGTCAGCGGGGACACCGACGTCGGGAAGTCCGTGTAGAACGTCGGTTCGACGGTCGTGGCCTCGACGAGCTCGTCGTAGGCCTCCTGGAGCAGCGTCCCGTGGTCGGCCTCCTCCGGCACGGTGACACCGCGCGCCTCCAGCAGCGACCGCAGGTGCTCGACCGGGGTGTCCGGGGTGATCTCCTCCCCCAGCGCGCGGGACACGGCGGCGTGCACGGGCACGACCGGCCACTCCCCGGAGATGTCGAACTCCGACCCGTCCGGCCGGACGGCGATCTGCTTGCCGTGCGCGGCGAAGGCGCAGTGCTGCACCAGTTCGCGGACCAGGTGCAGCATCGTCGTGTAGTCGGCGTACGCCTGGTACGCCTCCAGCATCGTGAACTCCGGGTTGTGCGTGGCGTCCGCGCCCTCGTTGCGGAAGTTCCGGTTCAGCTCGAACACCCGGTCCACCCCGGCGACGCACAGCCGCTTCAGGTACAGCTCGGGCGCGATCCGCAGGTACATCCGCATGTCGTAGGCGTTGATGTGCGTGACGAACGGCCGGGCGTTGGCACCGCCGTGCACGGCCTGGAGCATCGGCGTCTCGACCTCGAGGTACGACCGCTCGTGCAGGAACTCCCGGATCCCGCGCACGACGTTGCTGCGCACCCGAAGCAGCTGCGCGGAGTCCGGGTTCACCATCAGGTCGAGGTACCGCTGCCGCACCCTGGTCTCCGGGTCCGCGAGGCCCTTCCGCTTGTCCGGCAACGGGTGCAGGCACTTGGCGGTGATCGTCCACTCGTCCACCAGCACGGACAGCTCGCCGCGCCGGGACGTGATCACCTCGCCGTGCACGCCGACGTGGTCGCCGAGGTCCACTGTGGACTTCCAGGACCGGAGCCCCTCCTCCCCCAGGCGATCCCGCGAGAGCATGACCTGGAGTTCGCCGCTGAAGTCCCGCAGCCGCGCGAAGCACAGGCCGCCGACCTCGCGCACGGCGATCACCCGCCCGGTCACGGTGACCAGCTCACCGGTGTGCCGATCAGGGGCCAGTCCGCCAAACCGGTCCCGCACGCCGACGAGCTGCCCGTCGCGGGCGAAGCCGACGGGGTACGGGTCCACGCCCGCGGCCCGCATCGCGTCCACCTTGGCGATCCGCACCCGCACCTGCTCCGGACGACGGCCGGGCTTGAGCACGACCTGCGCCGCCTCGGCCTCGATCTCCGCCACGCTGGTCGCGAACCGCGCCGCGTCCGGGCCGTTCAGGTCGTCCTGGAGCACCCGGTCCGACCCGCGTTTGAGCAGCGACCGCAGGCTGGGCACGAAACCCTCGGCGATCCCGGCCGCGATGCTCACCCGCGGCAGGTTCCGGGCCTTGGAGTAGCACAGGTACCGGGGCATCCACTCCGGCCCGTACTTCGCGTTCGACCGGTACAGCGATTCGAGCTGGGCGAACCGGGAGGCGATGCTGAGCACCTTGCGCCACGCCCGCAGCACCGGCCCGGCGCCGATCTTCTCGCCCTCCTCGAACACCGCGCGGAACATCGCGAAGTTCA
>DATMCA010000837.1:0-3020 GCA_035559015.1 Umezawaea sp.
CAACATGCTCAACGCCGCCCTCGCCCACAGCCCCCTGACCGACCCCACGACCGGTGGCCCGCTGCGCTTCACCCCACACGACTTCCGACGGATCTTCATCACCGACGCCATCATGTCCGGTCTCCCCCCGCACATCGCGCAGATCATCGCCGGCCACCAGGACATCAACGTCACCCTCGGCTACAAGGCCGTCTATCCCGAGGAGGCCATCCAAGCCCACCTGGCGTTCCTCGCCCGGCGACGAGCACTACGACCCAGCGAGGAGTACCGCGTCCCCACCGACGAGGAATGGACCGAGTTCCTCGGTCACTTCGAACGCCGGAAGGTCTCCACCGGCACCTGCGGCCGAGCATTCGGCGCGGCCTGCATCCACGAACACGCCTGCTTAACCGAAATGATCTTGAGTGGCCTTGCCCGGCGAGGTGGCGTCAGAAATTCACGGAATGTAACCAGGAAGATCTTGTATTGCCGCGTTCTCGGGCGTGTCGCCCGAGGACGGCGACTGGGGTGCTCAGTCTGGGCTCGACCGGCCGGTTGAGACGCGGATGTCGGGCATGCCGATGTGGACGGCGTTGTCGAGGGCGGGCATCGCTTTCAGTTTCTGTGTTGCGGCTGCCAGGGTGGTCTCGATCGCGGCGACCTCGCCGAGCCAGCCCTGCTCCTTGGCCTCGTGGAGCCGGTCGAGGAGGTTGGCGTGGATCCCTTCCAGTCGCGCCATTTGGGCTGGGTCAACTCGGAGTAGTGGGCATCTGACGCAGGCGTTTTCGTGCGCACATGGGGTGCCGTGGTCGCGGCCGCATGTCCCGAGAGCCACTTTCCGCAGCTCGAAGTGGGCGAGGAACTCATCCCATTCCCGGGCGGTGAGATCGCGGTATTCCTCGCTGGGCCGCTCGGCCCGGCGGCGTGCGATGAACGCCCGATGGTGCGAGATCACGTCCTCGGGGTAGATCGCGGCGTATCCCATCGTCGTGTCCACGGTGGAGTGACCGCAGAGCTTGGCTGCGATGTGCGGGGGCAGCCCGGAGCGGATGGCGTCGGTGACGAAGATCCTCCGGAAATCGTGGGGGCGCCACTGCATGGACTGGCCGGCGGCGGTGATCTGGGCGGTCCGCGATGTAGCGACGAGGCACTCCCGGATGTAGCTGCGGGTGAGCGGTCGGTCCTCGGTGCCGAAGCGCCGTTGGAACAGGAACGGCATCGGCGGACTCCAGGTCTGCTCGAACACGTCGTAGGCGGACACGAGAGGCAGGGCGGCTTTGCCCGCCCGGACCCGGAAGATGATCGCGGTCAGCACCTCGGCGAGCTCTGGTGAGACCAGCAGCAGTCGTTCCGCGTCGGTCTTGGACGGAGCGACCTGCAGCATCGGCACGACCTCCCCTGTGGTGGGCAGCGTGTAGGCGACGAAGCTGTGATGAGTCAGCTCCAGCATCTCCTCGATGCGGATCCCGGTGTGTCGCAACACTTCCACCGTCGCCCACGACCAGAACGCCGCCGACTCCTCGTGGGTGAGGTCCCGCCGCCGGCCTGCGGCCAGGCCGATGGCATAGACCCGGCCGGACTCTCCCTGGCGGCAACGTTGGAAGTCCTGGTCGCCTGCGGTGAACCGGCTTCCGGCGGCGGTGGCCTTGGCGGTGTTGATGCGACCCTCGGCGTCCTTGCGTTGCTGCTCGACGGCCCGCAGCAACGCCGGCAGCAGCGGTAACTGGGTTCTGGTCCGCTGGTCCATCCGTGCTTTGACCCGCGACTGGACCTTCTTCCGGGTCACTTCGGCCGCCTTGATCGGGCACGGCGCCACCCATGGCGCCCATCGGGACGGGTCGTCGGCGGCCCATCGGGCGATGTCCTCGTAGAAGGCCCGGACGAACACCAGTTCGCGGCGGTAGTTCGCCCGGGCACGCACCGGCTGGCCGTCGGTGTCGCGGATGTGGGCCAGACGTTCTTTCCATGCCTGCGCGACCTCGGCTGGCAGCCGTAAGGATTCGATGCCGGGGTGGTGGATCTCCAGATCGCGCCAGAACAGCCGGCAGAGATTGCGGGCAACGGAGCGCAATGAGGTGTGGTCAAGCTCGGGAGATCGCTCGGTGAGGTAGTCGACCAGCAGCTCCCGGACAGGTCGGCACTCGATGCCGTAGGCGTCGACGATCTGCTCGACGCTGCGGCGGCCGTCCAGCCGCAGCACTCGCAACCGTTCGGGCGCCGCGGCCGGGAGCACGCCGGTCTTCTTCAGCATCGCGTAGAACAGTGGCCTGCCCGCGCTGCCCCGGAAGTGGTGCTCCCGCAGCGCTGTGGTCAGCTCGACGCAGTCGCCGACGGTGATGTCGCGGACGAGGCCGCCCTTGCGGATCGCGATCCAGGTGATCTTGTTGAGTGCGTCTGACCTTGCCCAGTCAGCCGCATGATCGGCGTGGGGAGCAAGGCTGCGGAAGCCGTCGGGGTCGATGGCTGTGCGGGACTCGGCGAGCATCAGCGCCTGGCGTTGCCGCAGCAGCCACGGGTAGCCAGGCCGGATGACCTGCCCGGCGACCAGCAGCGCCAGCCCGCAGCGCAGCTCGTCGCGGTGATGGCGTCGAGCCGGGACGCGCGCGCTCAGCGGCAGATCGGCCCAGTCGAACCCAGCGCTGTCGGCGCCGCCGGCCAGCCATCGTTCCTGCCAGGTGTCCCCAGGCTGGCGCTGGAGCCAGTCCAGGAGCTTGGTCATGCCGCGCCGGCGGGTCTTGTCGCGGGTGCGGCCCGCGCTCGGGTCGGTGAACGAGCCAAGCAGCCGCGCGGTCAGCGGTTCCCGGCCTTGGCGGGTCTGCCACCAGCTCTGCTCGGATGCCCGCGGCTCCCATCCGGCTGGCTGTCCCGTCTCGGTGGCGCTGGTCTTGGCGATCGTGCGGCCGGCCGCTGCGACGGTCATCGGGTTCCTCCGTCGGCGGTCGGGGCACCGAACAACGTCGCCAGCACCTCGGGTCGGTAGCCGGGCGCTGGCGGTGCGGGAGGCCTGGCCCGCTCCGTCCGCTGCCGCTCGTGGTGGGCCA
>DATMCA010000838.1:0-2977 GCA_035559015.1 Umezawaea sp.
CGACCTCGTGCCTGCGTTCGGGCGGGTCGTCCTGGTTGACGTGGTAGGTGTAGCTGTCCTGGTGGATCGTGGTGTCACCGACCTGGAAACCCACTTGCTGGCCGACCTGCGCACCACCGGACGCCGCGTTCTGGTTGTCGACCTTCGACGGAGCGCTCTCGGCTTCCGCGCTCGAATCCGACTCCTCGTTCACTGCCCGTTCCCCGTCCACGTGGACCAGGACCGGCCGATCTGGACGCCCGCCTGCTGGCCGACACGGGCGTTGCCGCTCGCCGAGTTGGTGTTGTGGATCGTGGGCAGTGGTGGAACGTCCGGCCGTGCGCCCCGTGCCGCTCCGTCCTCGGAGGCGTCGTCGAGCGCGGCGACGAGGGCGATCGCGAACGCGGCCGCGTTGCGGGCGGCGAGGGCTTGGGTGCCCTGGCCGTCGCTGGCCGCCTTCGTGCCGTCCGCGTGGTCGCTGATGGCCCGGATGGTCATCGTCGGGACGTTGCCGCTCAGGTGGGCCGCGTGCGCGAACCCCGAGCTCTCCATCTCGATGGCGACCGCGTCGTTGTAGTTGTGCTTCAACGTCCGCGCGAGCGGCGACGTCCTGGAGTTCAGCAGCACGTCACCAGCGGCGATCGGCTCGAAGTGCACACCGGGTCCGGCGTGACCCTCCAGGTCCGGCAGGTACGAGTACCAGGAGTCGTTGCGGGGCAACCGCCTCGCCCTCTGCTCGAGCGCGTGCGAGGCCTCCCAGGACCGCGGCCGCACCAGGTCGCCACCATCCTCGCTGCGAGCGCCGTGGTGCGAGTGGACCTTGGTGGCCACGACCACGTCACCGATGTCCAGCCAGTCGCGCAGTCCTCCCGCGACGCCGACGAACAGCATGGCGGCCGGGGAGAACTCGGCGCGGGCGCGCTCCGTCAACGCCGCGGCGGTCGTGGTCCCGGGCCCGGTCACGCCGAGCGCCACCTCGTGGCCCGGGCGCGTAACGAGCGTGCCGACCTCGAACACGGTGCCTGCGGCGTGCGTTCGCTCGTGGACGTCGGTCAGGTGTGCGAGCACCGCGCGGTGCTCGATGTCGAGCGCGGTCAGGATCACGAACATCGAATCACTCCAAGGCGGCTCCACGCGAGTGGATCCGCATTCGTCGTACGCCAATGGATTGCGGAGAGCGAGTCCGCGGCTCAGCTGGGTCTGGCTTTCCGTTGGCAGCGCTCGTCGCAGGTGCTGTGGACCGCGAGAAGAACGTGGGGCACTGCCCAGGATGCGCGAGACGTTAACGCAGGTCCGCACTTCTCGTCAACATGACGAGAAAGTCGATCATGTCGCCTCCCTCATCGCAGATCACGCTGGCCGACGCGGTGGAGAAGGTGCGGATCAAGATCGAGCACACGCCGCCGGCCGCCACGTTCTGCGCACCGGAGTTCACCGCGGCAGACCTCCGCCAGGTGTACGAGCTCGTGCGGAACGAACCGCTCGACCCTCACAACTTCAACCGCAGGGTCACCGGGGTCGAGGGCTTCCCGGTCGCGACAGGCGGCCGGACGAGCCGTCAGGGCGGACACCCGGCCGTCCTCCACCACCACGAGCCCGCGCACCTGCCACGCCCTCGCCTCCCGGAACCGGACTCCACCCGAACTTCCTGACCACCGCGTCGCGGACGATGTCGCGGTGGTCGAAAGCGACCTCGACGGCGGCGGACAGGAAGTCCGCCACCGGTAACCACCGCGCACCGCGGGCGTCGCTGCCGCCGACCACCTCGGGGACACCCGACACGTAGCCGTGGAACGCCACGCTGACCACGCGCCCGCGCGGATCCCTCCCCGGTTCCGCGTAGCGGCCGAACCTCCGCAGGCGCCTGCGCTCCACCTCGATGCCGGTCTCCTCCGCCAGTTCGCGCACGGCGGCGTCAACGGCGCTCTCCCCCTGCTCCACGAAGCCGCCGGGCAGGGCCAGCGCGGCACGGAAGGGCTCCTTGCCCCGCTCCACGGCGAGGAGCAGCAGTTCGCTGTTCCGCCTGGTGAACAACACCACGTCCGCGGTGAGCGCACGAGTCGCGGCACACCGGTCATCGCTGTTCGTCATAACCGCAGGCTAGTTTATTGTCATGTTGACATCAAGCAGCTGGCGCTCTTAACTTGGCTTCATCGAGCCAATTGTCATCACGACAAGATCGGTTGGGAATCGCGGCCTCATCATCAGTGGCGAGAGCGCTGTCGCGTCACCGGCGCGGTGGAGCGCGGCCGTCGGCGACGGCACGCTCGCCACCCGTGGGGAGTGCAACGCGCAAGGGGAGCCCTCCGAGTCGGAGGGATCACGAGGTCCGCGGTGCGTGCGTCGCCGACATGACACCGGGATGACGCCGGGCACGGGCAGGGTGACTCCCATGATCGAGTTTCGATGGGGGTTCGATGAGTGATCACGGCGTGAGCAGGCGGACCCTGCTCAAAGGCGTCGCACTGGCGGGTGGGGCGGTGGCGCTGAGCGGCCTGCTGCGGCCGTTGGAGGCGTTCGCCCAGGTGACGACGGTGCCCAGGTTGGCGACGTTGTCGCACGGCTACCCCGCCGCCTTGGACACCGGATCGTCGTTGGTCGCGTTCGGCACCGGCGACGGGCACAAGATCTGGCACCGCTGGCTGTCGGGCGGCTCGTGGAGCGGCTGGAGGCGGCTGCCGGACAGCCCCGAGATCAAGGCGCGGCCGATCCCGCTGTTGAACGCCAACGGGGCGTTGTCGGTGTTCGCCACCGACCGGGACGGCCGGATCCGGACCGGCTGGCAGCCGGGTGAGGGCTCGCCCGAGTGGAGGTGGGACAACCTGGGGAGCCCCTCCTCGACCACCACGTTCGTCGAGGAGCCGTTCCCCGTGCTCAACACCGACAACGCGATGTCGTTGTTCGCCAGGGCGACCGACGGCCGCACCTACCACAAGTACCAGCGGGGGCCCGGTGGCGCCTGGTCGGACTGGGTGGCCTTCCCGGCCGACGGCGTGGG
>DATMCA010000839.1:0-14606 GCA_035559015.1 Umezawaea sp.
GACCCGGCCCTGGCGGCCCAGCTCAGCCTCGCCGCGTACCGGCTGGCGCCGACCGACGAGGCACGGGCGAGCCTGCTCGCGACGTTCCCCTACCCGTACCGGCGGCTCACCGGGCACAGCGCCAACCTCGACTCGGTCGCCGTCGGCTCGGACGACCGGTTGCTGGTGACCGCGGGCCACGACCGGACCGCACGGCTGTGGGACCTCGCCGACGGCGACCGCCCGGTCCTGGCGGGAACGCTGACCGGGCACGAGGGCACCGTCAACGGCGTCGCGGTCCAGCCCGGCGGCCGGGTCGTCGCGACCGCGAGCTGGGACCGCACCGCCAAGCTCTGGGACGCGACCGACCCGAGCGCGCCCGTGCTCCTGAGCACCCTCGGGACGCACACCTCCGACGTCAACTCGGTCGCGTTCAGCCCGGACGGCCGGACGGTGGCGACCACGAGCACCGACCGCACGGCCAAGCTCTGGGACGTCACCGACCCGTGGCGGCCCCGTGAACTGGCCACGCTGGCCGGGCACGCGAACGGCGTGGTGGCGGCGGCGTTCAGCCCGGACGGCCGCACCCTGGCCACGGCCGCGTTCGACCACACCGTCGTGCTCTGGGACCTGACCGGGTCCGGCGCCAGGACGGTGCTGGCGGGCCACCAGGCCCCGGTGACGGCGGTGGCGTTCAGCCCCGACGGCACGCGGCTCGTGACGGCGGGGCAGGACCGGGTGGCCCGGCTGTGGGAGGCGGCGACCGGGCGTGAGGTCGCCGTGCTGCGCGGGCACGACGGCATCGTGCGCTCCGCGGTCTTCAGCCCGGACGGGCGCACGGTCGCCACCGGGGCCGAGGACAAGACCATCCGGCTGTGGGACGGGGACGGCAGGCAGCTCGCCGAACTGGACGCGCACGCGGAGGCCGTGGTGTCGCTGTCGTTCACCTCGGACGGGCGCACCCTCGTGTCGGGCAGCGACGACGACACCGCGGTGCTCTGGCGGATCCCGGACGTGCCGCTGGAGCAGGTCGACGTCGACGACGCCGCGGGCTGGGTGTGCCGGGCCGTCGACGCCCCGGTGTCCAGGGAGCAGTGGGACGCCTACTTCCCCGGTCTCGCCTACCGACCTCCCTGCTAATCAAATTTGACTAGCGGATCGCCGGGGCACTACCTTCGCCTGCGGTAGTCAAATTTGGCTAGTCACACCGAGGAGTGATCCGAACCATGTCGACCCTGACGCCCTACGTGATGGTGGAGAGCGCCCGCCCCTTCGTCGAGTTCCTGGAGAACGCCTTCGGCGCCGAGGTGGGCACCGTCGTCCCGCTGCCCACCGACCCGGACCGGGTGGTGCACGCCGAGGCGCGGATCGGGACCGGGACGCTGTTCTTCGCCGACTCCGGCCCCGACGGGTGCCAGTGCCGGGCCTTCCCCGACGAGCCCGCGCACATCCAGATGTGGCTGACCGTGCCGGACGCCGAGGGCGCGTTCGAGCGGGCCGTGACGGGCGGGGCCAACCCGGTCGTGCCGGTCGCGCCGCAGCCGGACGGCAGCCGCATGGGAGGCTTCATCGCGTTCGGCGCCCTGTGGTGGGTCAGCACAGCGGCCTGAGGAACTTGGAGCAGCATGTCCGCGGTTCGACTGCTCGTGCTCGGCGCCGTTCGGCGCCGGGCACGGGCGCACGGCTACCAGGTCCGGGCCGATCTGGAGGCCTGGGGCGCCCACGAGTGGGCGGGCGTCAAGTCGGGATCGGTGTACCACGCGCTGAAGGCCATGGCGGCCGAGGGCCTGCTGGTCGTGCACGACACCTCGCCCAGCGAGGCGGGCGGACCGCCGCGGATGGAGTACGAGGTGACCGCCGAGGGCGACCGGACGTACCTCTCGCTCCTGCGCACCGCCCTCGCGCACCGCGACCCCCGGCTGGACCACCTCGCCGCGGCCGTCGGCCTCATCGAGGACCTGACCCGCGCCGAGGCGATCACCCTGCTGCGCGAACGGGCCGCCACGATGGACCGGTGGCGGTCGAGCATCACCGCCGACGTGCCCGCCGACACCGACCTGGACACCTGGGGGCCCGTCGGCGAGGTCCTCGGGCTGTGGATCCACACCGCCGACAGCCGCGCGGAGTGGACCCGCAGGCTGGTCCGCCGCCTGGAGGACGGCGCTTTCACCATGGCGGGCGAGGATCCGGCCTGACGGCCACCCGCTACCGTGATCACCTCCACTCCCCCTCCCGGAGGCGACGTTGTCGATCACCGTCACGGACGACGGGTACCGGCTCTGGTACGAGGCCTCGGGCGAGGGCCCGGCCGTCATCTTCCCGGCCAGGTTCCGCGCCGAGCAGGCCGCGCTGGGCGCCGCGCTGGCGGACGGCCGTCGGATCGTGCGGTACAAGCCGCGCCAGGTCGTCGGCGTGCTGGAGGCCGACGAGGAGGCGGGCGGCCCGTGGGACCCGACCTCGTCGACCGGCTACCCCCTCGACCAGGAGGTCGCCGACCTGCACGCCGTCGCCGACGCGGCGGGCGTGGACACCTTCGTGCTCGCCGGGTACTCGGGCATGGCGGCGCTGGCCGGTTTCCTGGTCGCCGCGAGCGACCGCGCCACCGGTCTGCTGATCGGCGGTTTCCCGCTGCTGGCCGGGTACGACTACTGGCTCGGCTACGTGGAGGGCGCACGTGCCGCCCTCCAGCAGGCGGGGCTGCCGGACAAGGCGGACGAGCACCACGCGGGCGTGCTCCTGTACCGCGACTGGGTCGACCGCGACGACACCGCCGCGCTGACGGCGCTGCCCGGTCCGAAGATCCTCTGGTACGGCTCGCGCGACGGCGAGCCGGACTGCCGGATGCACGACGTGGTCGGCGGCAGCCACATCGCCCGGCGCGTCCGCGCCCACGCGGAACCGTTGCGGCGAGCCGGGTTCGAGCTGATCGAGTTCGACGGCCTCGACCACATAGGCGCGCTCGCGACCACTGACGTGATCGGCCCGCGCCTGTCCGCTGCGCTGACCGCGGCAGGCTGGTGACCCGCCGATCCCGATGGCGGGGAACCGGTCGCGCGGCGGAGTAGGTGATTCCCACCGACGCGAACGCGGGCGGGTCCGCGCGATCGTGGCCCGGTGTTCGAACCGCTCTTCCTCACAGACATGGTCCTCGCCCTGCTGGCGATGGTGTCCGCGATCCTCCTCGGCCTGCGCGCGGGCGGTGACCCACCACGGCTCCGCCGCTGGCTGCACATCACCGCGACGGTCGTGGCGGCGCGGTTGGTGGTGGCGCTGCTGATCCTCACCGGCGGGGTGGTGCTCGCCGACACGCGGCTGCTCGTGCAGATCCCGCTGGCGGTGCTGCCGATCGCCTGGGCGGTGTGGCGGCCCGGCACCACGGCGGCCCACGTCGGCGCGGCCGGTGCGCTGCTGTCGGGCTGGTGGCTGTTCGCGCCGTTCGGGCTCCAGGACGCGGTGGCCGTAGTCGGCGGGTCGCTGGTGGCGCTGGCGGTGATCGCCGGTCTGGGGCTCTGGCGGCGGTCGGGCTCCCGCGCCTCGCGCCTGCCGTGGCCCGCGGTCGCGGTCCTGCTGGTGCCCGTTGTGGCGCTGGTCGTGGGTGGTCAGGCGAACGCCGCCGCGGGCGGCCACCACCACGCCGAGGTGGGCGGGAAGAGCGTGGACCAGCTCACCGGGCCGCGCGACGGGACGCCCGACGTCCGGATGACCCTGACCGCCGCCAGGACCACCCTCGCGCTGGACTCCGGGCGGACGGTGGACGCGGTGACGTTCAACGGGGTCTCCCCCGGCCCGGAGATCCGCGCGAAGCGGGGGCAGCTCGTCGAGGTGACGCTGGTCAACACCGACGTCGAGGAGGGCGTGACCGTGCACTGGCACGGGGTCGACGTGCCCAACGCGGAGGACGGCGTGCCCGGCGTGACCCAGGACGCCGTCCGACCGGGCGGGCGGCACGTGTACCGGTTCGTGCCCACCAGGTCGGGGACGTTCTGGTACCACACGCACCGCGACGCGGTGAGCACCGTGCAGCGGGGCCTGTTCGGGGCGCTGGTCGTCGAGGACGAGAAGGCGTTCGACGGGGTCGAGCGCACGGTCTTCGCCCACCTGTGGCCCGCGGGCGAACGACCGGTCGCCGCGTTCGACCGGGCCGACCGACCCGCCCGGCAGGCCGTGCCCGCGGGCGAGGACGTGCTGCTGCGGTTGATCAACAGCTCCCGCGAACCGCAGCGGATCCACGTCGACGGCACCAGGTTCGCCGTCGCGGCCGTCGACGGCAACGCGATCCCCGGCGGCGCGCCCCTCGACCAGGGCACCGACCTCCTGCTGGCCGCGGGCGGACGGCACGACATCACCTTCACCATGCCGAACGGCCCGGTGACCGTCGCCATGCCCGACGCCGCGCTGGCCCTCAGCCCCGACGGCAGGGCGGATCCCGCTCCCCTGACCACCGGACCGCTGTTCGACGCGCTCGGCTACGGCACGGGCTCGGAGCCCGTGCCGAACGACTTCCAGCGCACCTTCGACCTCCGGCTGGACGACGGGTTCGGCTTCAGCCAGGGCGGGTTCGGCTACGTCAGCAGCCTGATCAACGGCCGCCTGTACCCGGCCGTGCCCACGCTGGTGGTCGCCCAGGGCGATCGGGTGAAGGTGCGCATCGCCAACCGGAGCGTCATCGACCACCCCATCCACCTGCACGGCCACCGCGTCCGGGTGCTGTCCCGCAACGGCGTCCCCGCCACCGGCGGCCCCTGGTGGACCGACACGCTCAACGTGGCTCCGGGCCAGGTGTTCGAGGTCGCGTTCACGGCGGACAACCCCGGGATCTGGATGGACCACTGCCACAACTTCGAGCACGGCGCGGACGGCATGGTCATGCACCTCGCCTACGAGGGCATCAGTTCGCCGTACTCGGCGGACCACACGCCCGAGTGACCTCGGCTCGCTACCGTACGGGGCATGCGGACGTTGGTTCCCCCACCCGGCTCGCTCGTCGGCAGGCAGGACGAGGTCCGGCGGGTGGACGAGCTGACCGCCGCCGCGCGCGGGGGTGACGGCGGGGTGCTGGTCCTGCGGGGCGAGGCGGGCATCGGCAAGAGCGCGCTGCTGGACCACGCCCGCCGGGCGTCCGGGTTCCGGGTGATCCACGTGACCGGGTCGGAGTTCGAGTCCGAACTGCCGTTCGCCGCCCTGCACCAGTTGTGCGTGCCGGTGCTCGCGCACCTCGCCGACCTGCCCGCCGGGCACGGCGAGGCGCTGCGGGTCGCGTTCGGACTGTCCACGGGGACACCGGACCTGTTCCGCATCGGCCTGGCGACGCTGGAGCTGCTGGCGACCGCCGCCCGTGAACGCCCGGTGCTCTGCGTGGTCGACGACGCCCAGTGGCTGGACTCGGCGTCGTCGAAGGCGTTGGCCTTCCTCGCCCGGCGGGTCGCCGCCGAACCCGTCGCGCTGGTGTTCGCGGTGCGGCTGCCCGACGAGCCGGGTGAGCTGGACTCGTTGCCGGGCCTGGTGGTCTCCGGGTTGGGTGACGCCGACGCGCGGGCGCTGCTGGCGGCGGGCGGCCACGTGACGCTCGACGAGCAGGTCCGCGACCGGATCATGGCCGAGGCGCGCGGGAACCCGTTGGCGCTGCTGGAACTGCCCAAGGCCGGTGGCTTCGCGCCGCCGGACACGTCGTCCGTGCCGAGCCGGGTCGAACGCGGGTTCCAGGCCAGGCTGGCGGGCCTGTCCGCCGACGCCCGCCTGCTGCTCGTCGTCGCGAGCGCCGACCCGACCGGCGACCCCGGCCTGCTGTGGCCCGCCGCGCGGCTGCTGGACCTCGACGTGGTGGCGGCGGGCGCGGAGGCCACCGCCACCGGGCTGGTCGAGTTCTCCACCCGCGTCCGCTTCTGCCACCCGCTGGCCAGGTCCGCGGTCTACCGGGCCGCGGCCGCGGACCAGCGCCGCACGGCCCACCGGGTGCTGGCCGAGGTGACCGACCCGGTCGTGGACCCCGATCGGCGGGCCTGGCACCGCGCCCAGGCCTGCACCGGGCCCGACGACGACGTCGCCGCGGAACTGGAGCGCTCCGCGTCCCGCGCGCTGTCGCGCGGTGGTGTGGCCGCCGCCGCGGCCTTCCTGGACCGCGCCGCGGCGTTGTCGCTGAACACCGACGAGCGGGTCGCGCGGACGTTCGCGGCGGTGCGGGCCAAGCTCGACGCGGGCGCGACGGACGCGGCGGCGGCACTCCTCACCACCGTCGAGAACACGGCCCTGGACGAACCCCGGCACGCCGAGGTCGACCTGCTGCGGGGCCGGATCGCCTTCGTGCGGCACAACGACGACAACGGGCCGAAGTTCATGCTGCGCGCCGCGCGACGGCTGTCGGGGCCCGCTCCGGAACGGTCGCGCGAGTGCTTCCTGGACGCGCTGGAGATGGCGCTGCTCGTCGGTCGGGCCACCGGCGTGCTGGACGAGGTCCTGGACGCCGCGAGGTCCACGGCGACGACACCGCGCACCCCCGACGTCCTGGACGCGTTGAGCCTGCTGGCCGCGGAGGGGCACCGCGCCGCGGTTCCCCTGCTGCGCGACCTCCTCGACGGCGGCGAGAGTCCGATGTGGACTCGACGGCCCGCGCTCGCCGTCATGGTCGCGGGTGAGCTGTGGGACCCGCACGCCCACGCGGCGATCGTCGAGTGGCTGGTGAAGACCGGCCGCGAGTCGGGGTCGCCGCTCGTGCTGCGCCTCGGTCTCGCTCAGGTGGCGTCCAACGCCGTGCTGAGCGGCGACCTCGGGCGGGCGATGGCCGCGATCACCGAGGAGGAAGCAGTCGCCGACGCCTCCGGCGGACCGCGGATCTTCTACCACCGGCTCCAGGTGGCCGCGGTGCGCGGTCGCCGCCGGGAAGGGGTCGAGCTGTTCGAGGAGACCCTGGCCGCGGCGACGGCGCACGGCACCGGGCAGCTGGTCGCCAACGTCCACTGGGCGGCGGCCGTGCTGCACAACGGGGTGGCCGACCACCCGGCGGCGCTGGCCGAGGCCCGGCGGGCGACCGAGCACGGAGACCTCTTCCTCACCGGGGCCGCCCTGCCCGAACTGGTGGAGGCGGCCGTCCGGTGCGGCGAGCACGCCGCCGCGGCCGAGGCGCTGGAGTCGTTGACCGAGCGCACCGCGGCGAGCGGAACGGCCACGGGTCTCGGAATCGCGGCCTACGCGCGGGGGCTGGTGACCGGCGTCGAGGACCACTACCGGGAGGCCGTCGAGCACCTGGAGGAGTCCCCGATGCTCCCCTACCGGGCCCGTGCCCACCTCCTGTACGGGGAGTGGCTGCGCCGCGAGGGCCGCAGGCGCGACTGCCGCACCCACCTGCGCACCGCCCACGACCTGCTGTCCACCGCCGGGATCGAGGGGTTCGCCCGGCGGGCCGCCGACGAGCTGCGCGCCACCGGCGAGAAGGCTCGCAGCCGCTCGGGGCACACCTTCGACCAGCTCACCATGCAGGAGGTGTCGATCGCCCGCCTGGTCGCCACCGGCGCGACCTCCAACGAGGTCGCCGCCCGCCTGTTCCTCAGCCCGCGCACCGTGGACGCCCACCTGCGCAACATCTTCCGCAAGCTCGGCATCACCTCCCGCAGGCAGCTCAAGGACCAACCCGACCTCGGCCCGTGACCGGTCGGGTCACCCGCCCCTACCTCAAGGCCGGTCCACCTCGACCTGCCGGGCGAAGGCGGCCCTGGCCCGTTCCACGTACCGCCACCGACGCGGCAGCACCGGCCACCCCAGCCGAACCACGGCCCGCACCACCCGGAAGACCACCCTCCGCGCGGCCGTGGGCCGGTAGCCCAGCGCTTCCAGCACGGCCGGGGGCAGGGTCACGACGCTGACCGCTCGGGGCACGGCCGCCAACGGCGCCAGCAGCCGCCACGACCACGCGGGGATCCACGGCTGCGCCATCGGCCCAGGCCGGTCGAACAGCTCCTGGAAGCGCCGCGCGGCCGGAGTCATCTCCAGTTCCTCCGCGCACACGCGGTCGAAGTAGCGGCGGAACGCCGGGTAGTCGGCCGGGACGTCCCGCGTGCCCAGCCCGAACTGCCGCCAGCACCGCAGCATCTCCTGGTAGAAGGCCTCCCGCTCGGCCTCGCCCATCGGGTGGTCGAACGCGTCCACCACGGCGATGACGTTCTCGGTGATCGTCGCGAACGCCCAGAAGAACACCCGTGGTTCCAACGCGTGGTAGCGCGCGCCGCGGTGGTCGACGCCCTTGACCGGCCGGTGCAGGTCGCGGACCCACGACGCGGTCCGCGCGGCCTCGGGTCCGTCGTAGACCAGTCCGGCGATGGCGGGCAGGGACCGCAAGACGCGGTCCCACGGCTCGGTGTGGAAGGACGAGTGGTCGACCACGCCGGCGCTCAGCGGCGGGTACATGAGCTGGAGGTACCCGATCCGGCCGAGGAGCAGCAGCATCCGCCGGTCCCCGCAGTAGCGCCAGGCCAGCGACCCCGGCCCCAGCGGCTCGACCACCTCCTTGCGGGACCCGATCACCGAACCGGGCTCCAGGTGCCCTCGATCTCGACGAGGAGGTCCGGTCTGCACAGGTCGACCACGAAGAACGCGATGGCGGCGGCCGGGAACGCGCGCAGGCACGACCCGCGCACCTCCTCCACGTCCTCCGCCCGGCGGACGTACACCTTGATCCGGTCCAGGCCCGCCAGGTCGCCCAGCAGCGCCTCGATGTTGCGCAGGGACTCCCGGCACTGCCCGGCGACGTCACCGGGGAACACCGTGCGGTGGCCCACGATCGCGGCCGTCCCGGACAGGTGCACCTCGTCGCCGCGCCGGGTCGCCCGCGCGAAGCTGGGCGACTTCGGCCCGTACCGCCGGGGGTAGTGGTAGGCGGGCACCTGCCGGGGGTTCTCCAGGTGCCGCACCGGTTCGCGCCCGGCGAGCAGGTGCACGGAGATCCCTCCGCCGTGCGCGCCGACACCGGTGGCCGCGGGCATCGCGGCCGTCCCGCCGCGGCGTTCGAACGCCTTGGCCCGGCCGACGCAGAAGTCCTGGTAGACCTCCACGCCGTCGGCGTTGACCCCGTTGACGTCCTCGACGTACTGCCAGACGCGGAACAGCTCGCGGTAGCCCGTGGCGGCCGTGAGGTCGAGGAGTTCGGTGTAGAGGCCCTCGACGGCGGCGGCGTAGCGGTCCGAGCGGGGCAGGCGGGCGGCGAACAGCGCCACCTCACCGTCGTGCGCGTACTTCACCCGGCCGCCGTCGACCACCGCGACCGGCCGGGACGTGGTCCACACGTCCACCGCGTCCGGTTCGCCCGCCGCGGCGAGGTGCACGTCCGTGGTGAGGGCGCCCGAGGCGACCGACGGGTCGCCGGACCGGCCGGTGAAGCGGATCGCCCCCAACGTGGCCGTGCCCGGTCGCGCGACCACGTCCGCCGGACGTCTCACCCCCGCACGGTCCAGGCCAGGCCGTCGGTCGTCGACTCGACGTCGCCCTCCGACGGCTCGGCGGAGTCGAGACCGCCGCCGTACAGCGCCTGCTCCTGGAGTTGGCGGCCCTCGCTGAAGACGTCGCGGATCACCGTCGACTCCAGCAGCGGGTTGCGCCGGTCACCGGCCGTGGACAGCCGCCGCACCGCCTCGCTCACGTCGGCCGCCGCGGCGGTCAGCCGGTCGCCGAGTTCGTCGGGCCGCAGCACCGCCGCGTCGCCGGAGACCAGTCCTCCCACCAGGTCCACGAAGGCCTCGGCCTCGGGCGCGGACACGTCGGTGACCCGCTTCGCGGACCAGAAGTAGGACTGGTGGTCCTTCTGCATGTCGTAGAACGTCGTGAGGAACTCGTAGAACTGCCCGTACTCGCGCCGGTAGCGGTCCTCGAACTCGGTGAAGCTCCGCTTCTCCTCCAGCCCGCCCTCCAGGCACGCGTTGATCGAGCGGGCGGCGAGCAGCGCCCCGTAGGTCGCCAGGTGCACGCCGGAGGACAGCACCGGGTCGACGAAGCAGGCCGCGTCGCCGACCAGCACCATGCCCGGCTTCCAGAAGCCCTTCTTCCAGTACGAGTAGTCCTTCCGCACCCGGACGACGTCGTACGGCGCGGCGGTCGCCGTCGGCACCCCGCGCAGCAGGTCGCGCACCTCCGGGCAGGAGTCGATCATGTGCCGCCACGCGCCGCGCGGGTCGCGCTGGATCGCCGCGGTGTGCTCGGGCCCGACCACGGCCCCGACGCTGGTGAGGTCGTCCCGCAGCGGGATGTACCACAGCCAGCCCTCGTCGAACGCGGCGCAGAAGATGTTGCCGTCGTTGGGTTTCGGCAGTCGGCCGCCGCCCTCGAAGTAGCCGAACACCGCGAGGTTGCGGAAGAAGTCCGAGTACACCCGCTGCCCCGCGACCTGCCCGTGCAACCGGCTGGTGTTGCCCGACGCGTCCACGACGTACTCGGCGCGCACCACGTGCTCGACGCCGTCGGCGTCCGCGTACCGCACACCCCCGACCCGGTCGCCGTCGTCGAGGACCCCGAGGACCCGACTGCCCTCCCGGACGTCCACGCCCTTGCGCGCGGCGTTGCGGAGCAGGATCTCGTCGAACCGGCCGCGCTCGACCTGGAACGCGGTCGAGGTCGGGTCGGGCAGCCTGGGCGACAGCGCGAAGGAGAACTGCCACGGCTCGGGATCGGTGCCCCAGCGGAAGGTGCCGCCGCGCTTGAGCTTGAAGCCGGCGGCCGCCACCTCGTCCGCGACACCGAGCAGGCGGCACAGGCCGTGCACGGTGGACGGCAGCAGGGACTCCCCGATCTGGTAGCGGGGGAAGACCTCCTTCTCCAGCAGCAGCACGCGGTGCCCGCGCAGGGCCACCACCGTGGCCGCCGTGGCGCCCGCGGGACCACCGCCGACCACGACGACGTCGAAGATCTCCTCGCCCGACAACGTCATTCCGTTCCCTTCTCCTTCTCGGCCAAGGCCTCGATCCAGTTCCGCACGGCAGCCGCCGTGGTGTCCGCGTGCCGGTCGCGCATCGACAGGTGGTCACCGGGCACGTCGACCACGTCGTGCGGGAACGGCCAGTGGGGACGCCAGTCGGTCAGCGGCTCCGGTCCGCGCATCGACCGGACCGGGGTGTCCGCGCGCACCAGCAGGGTGGGCACGGGCGCCGGTTCCGGCCGCCACCCGTCGAACAGCCGGACGTAGGCCCCGCCCGCGAGGAGCACCGGGTCGGTGCACAACCCGGTGAAGGTCTCCTCGGTCATGTCCGACACCTGGGCGACCAGCGCGGCCAGGCGCCCGTCGGTCCGGAGGTCCTCCGACAGGTGCGTGTCGAGCAGGACCAGGCCGGCGGGAGCCGTGCCCGCGTGCCGCAACACCGCCGCGACCTCGTTCGCCACGACACCGCCGAGGCAGTGGCCGACCAGCACGAACGGCGCGTCACCCACCAGTTCCCGGATCGCCTCGGCGTGCACGAGCGCCAGGGTCTCCACGCTGTCCGGCACGGCCGCGTCGCCGAGCGTTCCGGGGTGGTCCAGCACGTGCACGTCCGAGTAGCCGTCGAACGCCTCCAGCAGCCTCGGGGTGGAGCCGGGGGTGAAGGTCACGTAGCTGTCCAGGTAGAGCAGGACCGGACCTCGGCCGCCGCCCGCGACCCGCCGGGGGCGGACGGCGTGCGCGGCCCGGTCGGCCGCGGTGAACGCGGGCACGGCGTACGAGGCGAGGAACCGCATCTTCATCGCCTCCGCCGGTCCCTTGGAGTGGACCACCCGGTGGTACACCGAGGCGAACCTCACCTCCGCCGGAGCGCTCTCGACGGGGGGCGGCGGGAGGCTGTCCGCCAGCGCCGCGTGCACGTAGGCGGTCAGCCGGTCGAGCGTCGGGTGGTCCAGCACCATCGTGGCCGCCAGCCGCACACCGGTGGCGTACGCGACCCGGTTGCGGAGCTGGACGGCGGTCAGCGAGTCGAAGCCGACCTCGTCGAAGGCGCGGTCCACCGGGAACTCCGAGGGGGTGGCGAACCCGAGCACCAGGGCCATTTCCGCGGTGAGCAGCCTCGCCAGTTCGGCCTGCTGCGCGGACGCCGTCAGTCCGGTGAGGACGGTCTTCCATGCGCCGGGCGACTCCGCGGGCGGCTCGGCGTCCACGGCCTCGACGGCGACCGGACGCGGCGGCGCGAGGGCGGCGAGGATCGGCGGTGCCTCCCGACCGTCGCGCAGCGCGTCGAGGTCGAGCGGCGTGAGCACCAGCACCGGTTCCGCGGAGCGGAGCGCCCGGTCCAGCAGCGCGGTGCCGTGCCGCGGCGTGATGACGGCGGTGGCGCGGTCCCGTCGAGCGGTGTCGCCCATGCCGCCCTCGGTCTCCCACAGGCCCCACACCAGCGACTGGGCCGGGAGCCCGGTCGCGGCGCGGTGCCGGGCGAGCGCGTCGAGGAAGGCGTTGGCCGCCGCGTAGTTCGCCTGCCCCGGACGGCCGAACAGCCCGGACGCCGACGAGTACAGGACGAACGCCGACAGGTCGAGGTGTTCGGTGGCGGTGTGCAGGGCCCAGGCCGCGGTCACCTTCGGTGCCAGGACGGCGGCCATCCGTTCGGGGGTGAGGCTCGTCAGGACGCCGTCGTCGAGCACCCCGGCGAGGTGGAACACCGCCGTGAGCGCGGGCGAGCAGTCGGCGACGAGCGCCGCGACGGCGGTGGGATCGGTGACGTCGCACGCCGCCAGGCGCACGTCGGCGCCGAGGTCGGCCAGTCGCGCCCGCAGGTCCTCCGCGCCGGTGCCGCGGCGGCCGGCGAGCACCAGGTGCCGCACGCCGTGCGCCGTGACGAGGTGCTCGGCCAGCACCGCGCCGAGCGCGCCGGTGCCGCCCGTGACCAGGACCGTGCCGGCCGGGTCGATCGGGCGCGGGGCCGCCTCGGCGGGCGGGACGTCGTGGTGGACGAGGCGCGGCACGTGGACCTCGCCGCGGCGGATGGCGAGCTGGGGTTCGTCCAGCGCGACCGCCCTGGCGAGAGCCGCCGACGACTCGTCGGCGTCGTCCAGGTCGACCAGGACGATCCGGTGCGGGTGCTCCGACTGGGCGGACCGGACCAGGCCCGCCACCGCGGCGGCCGCCAGGTCCGGGTCGGCGGCGGTGGCGTCGCGGGTCACCACGACGAGTCGGGCGTCGGCCCGGAACTCCGTGCTGTCGAGCCAGTCCCGCAGGACCCGGAGCACCGCGTCGACCAGGTCACGGGCCCGCGCGGCCGGGTCGAGCCCCTCCCTCGGGTGGGCCGCCAGCACCAGGTTCCTGGCCGACTCGGGTGCCACGGCCCCGACCAGGCGTGCCTCCAGCCCCAGGGTGTCCTCGCCGAGCACCGCCCACCCGCCGCCGACGGGCGCGGGCAGCGGCACCGGGACCCAGTCCAGTCGGAACGTCGACCGGCCCGCGACCGCGTCGGCCGCGGTCGCCAGGTCGAGCGGCCGGGTGACCAGCGACTCGACCGTGACGACGGGCCGGTCGGCGTGGTCGGTCACCGCGACGGAGAAGGCGTCCGGACCGCTGGGCACCAGCCGGACGCGGACGGACGACGCCCCCGTGGCGTGCAGCTCCACCCCGGTGAACGCGAACGGCACCGGGGCGGCGGCCTCGGCAGGGTCCGTCCCGGCCGCCAGGGCACCGCAGTGCAGTGCGGCGTCCAGCAGGACGGGGTGGACCCCGAAGGCGCCTGCCTCCCCGTCCGGCAGGTTCACCTCGGCGAACACCTCCTGCCCCCGCACCCAGGCCGCTGTCACGGCGCGGAACGCCGGGCCGTAGTGCAGCCCGCGCGCGGCCAGCCGGTCGTAGCCGCCGGTCAGGTCGACCGGCCGCGCTCCCGCCGGTGGCCACGGTTCCGGCCGGGCGGGCGCCGCTCGACCGGTGTTCGCGATCCGACCGGTCACGTGCCTGGTCCACGGGTCGGCCGAGCCGGTGCGGGCGTACACGTCGAACGGGTACTGGTCGTCGTCGAGTTCGCCGACGACGACCTGGACCTCCGGCGTCTCGCCGTCCGCGAGGGTCAACGGCGCCAGGACGAGGAGTTCGTCCAACCGCGCGCTCCCCCGCTCGGTCGCGGCCGTCAGCGCCAGGTCCACGAACGCCGACGCGGGAACGACCACCGTGCCGCCCACGGCGTGCTCGGCGAGCCACGGCTGCGCGCCCGCGGACACCGTGCCCGAGTGCCGGACGTGCGCCGTGTCGGCGGCGGGCACCGGGGCCGACAGGAACGGGTGGCCCTCGGCGGTCGACGTGGACGCCGGGGCGTCGAGCCAGTACCGCGCGCGTTGGAACGGGTAGGTCGGCAGGTCGCACCGGCGGGCGCCGCCGTCCGCGTGCACCGCGGCCCAGTCGACGGGCACTCCCCGGACGTGCAGCCGCGCGAGTGCGGCGAGCAAGCCGGTGTCCTCGGCGCGGGACGCGTGGACCGCCGCGACGCAGGCCGCGCCCCCGCTCTGCTCCTCCGCCAGTGCGGTGAGCACCGCGTCCGGTCCCACTTCGAGGAAGGCCGTGACGCCGGAGTCGGTGAGCGCGGTCATCGCGTCGCCGAAGCGCACCGCCTCCTCGGCGTGGCGGACCCAGTGGTCGGCGTCGAACCCGGAGGCACCGGCCACGGTGGACACGACGGGGATCGTCGGACGGTGGTGGGTCACGCTCTCCG
>DATMCA010000840.1:0-3901 GCA_035559015.1 Umezawaea sp.
ATCGGCTACAGCCAGGGCCACTGGGAGTACTGGATCACCTACCCCGGCTTCCCGCCGTCCAACCCGCTCGACGTCACACTGCCCGACGTGCGGTGCGATAACGCGATCGGCGACAACACCAACAACCTCGGCGACCCCGAGCCCGCGTCCGCCGCGGTCATCGGCGCCGGGTGCGTGTTCCTGGGGATCCTGCCGGTGATGGTCTACTCGAAGACCGGCTTCTACCCGACGCTGGCCGCGCACATCGAGGCGGCGCAGAACAGCGGACTGCCGGGCGCCTACCCGGCGGGCGCGGTGCTGAACCGGGTGGCGGACCCGGTCAAGAAGAGCCAGAACGGCAACAGGGCGTGTCCGCGCAACGCGAACTGGCCGCGGCCGTCCGGCAAGCAGTGCGACGAGTACCCGCCGCGGTCCACGACCCAGGGCGCGTTCACGCAGACGCCCCAGGGGACGGCCAGGACGTTCGCGCCGCCGAACGTGCCGTGGTGCGAGATGAGCACGGCCTCCGGGGTGCCGACCGGCGTCACGGGTCCCACCGGGTGGTCGTCCTGCATGATCGTCGGCAGGGACAACTACGCCGGGGGTGCCGCGCTCGGGGCGTTCTACTCCTCCAAGCGCGTGCTCGACGGTGACGCGTTCAAGGTGTGGATCCAGCCCTGAACACCGTGCCGCCACAGGAAGTTCCGGCTGCCCGTCCTCCGGGACGGGCAGCCGCCCGTGTGGAAGGCTGGTCCCATGTCCCTGCCCGACCCGACGATCCGCCCGGACGCCGTCGACCACTGGGCGGCCCTGCTGGGCGGTGGCGAACTGCCGTCGGAGGCCTTGTGCCTGACCTTGGTCCGAGGGGTGCCCGTCGCCGATGCGCTGGTCCGGTTCGGCGGGGTCGCCGACGGTCGTGAGGTCGCGCTCGACGTCGCCGGGGCCGCGTCGGTCGCCGCGTTCCCCGACGAGTTGCCGATTGTGGTCGCCGACGACCTCGCCGGGTGGACGTTCCTGGCCGAGGACAACGGGTTCCACGGTTCGCTGCCGGAGGTCGTGGCGCGGTTGTCGACGGGAACGGTCGCCGCCAGTGCGTACTGGAACGTGAACTTCGACAGCCGGATCACCCTCGCGCACGACGGCCGCGTCCTGGCCGCCGTCGAGTTCGCGGCGAACGGACCCGTCACCGGCGCGGACCCGGCCGCGATCACCCCGTTCCTCGACGGCCTCGACTTCTCCGACCCGTACCGGACGTGCGCCGCGGCGCTGGCGTTCCTGGAACGGGTCAGCGGTGTGCGCGTGCCCGCGGGCTGGTCGTCCGCACCCCATCCCGCGTCGGTCGTCTTCGACGCCGGGGCGATCGACCGGGACGACCCGAGGAGTTGGCTGTCGGTCAACGCCCCGCACGTCGTCGCGGCGATGTCGCACACCGCCGGCTCCACGTTGCGGGCGCTGTGTTCCGCGGTGGCCGCCAGGGCGTGCACCGCGACCGGCGTCGACGACCCGCTCGTGCGCCGGGCGCTCGCCGAGGACGTGGAGTCGTTGAGCACCACCGACCGGGCCGAGCGGCGGGAAGAGCTGGCGGACCGGGCGCGCGAGCACTACCTGCGAGCCTTGAGCCTGCGGTTCGACCGCTGCGCGCCGGAGGACCCGGGTCTCGACGCGGCCGCTGTCCTGCGCTCGGCGGTGCGACGCAGGACGGCGGACCGGTCACCCGAGGACGACCTGGTCGTCCGCGCCCACGCGCTGGGCGCCATGGCCGCGCGTTTCGCGGACGACCCCGTGGACGCCCTGTGCGCGGCGGCGTTCAACGCCTGCCAGGCCGACCGCGCCGGATGGCCCGCGTTGCTCGACACCCTGACCGCCGGTGTGCCCGACAGGACCTGATGCCCGTGGCGATTCAGGAACGCCGGTCGGCGGTGGAGGTCCGTTCGAGGAGCGGCCGGAGTGAGACGACTCCCCTGCGCAGGGGGCGGTCCTCTGCTGTGGCGAGGATCGCCCGGCCGCGTTCGACGATCTCGCCGAGCGCGGTCGGCCAGCCGCAGTCGATCCGCGGTGGGGCGTCGCAGGGCGCCTCGTCGGCGGCCGACCACGGCGTCCACGGTGCCAGCGGGGCGGACAGCGTCGTCGGGGGCAGGGGTTCGACGCGCAGTTCGTCCCGGTCGGCGGTCGGCGCTCCCGCGGGGCCCGGGACGCGGCGCAGCGTTCCGGCTATCCGCAGCGACTCCAGGATCTCGGCGAAGCCGCGGTGGTCGCCCCCGAGCCGGGCGGAGCGCAGGAGGTCGTCGGTGGCATGGTCGATGGCGGCGCGCCACCCGGCTCGCTCGGCGACCCGCGGCAGGCGCCAGGACATCGACTGCATCGCGACCCAGGCCCCGCCCAGGAGGACGAACCTGGTGGTGCTGTCCTCCGGGAAGGTCAGCCCCTCGTTGAACGACGCCCTCGCGCACGCCAGCCACTGCCCCGTCGCCCGGTAGTGCGCCCGCGCGTGTCGGAAGAGGGCTCGCGCCTCGTCGGCGTCCCCTCGCCGACGGGCCACCGTGCCCAGGCCCAAGCGGGTGTCGGCGGCCTCGTGGTGGTCATCCACCGCCAGGAAGTGGGCCAGTGCCAGGGAGTACCGGAGGTTCGCCTCGTCCAGGTCCCCCGCGCGGAACGCGACCAGGCCCAGGTTGTGGTTCGTCCTGGCGACCCGGTCCTCCGCGGGGTCGACCGAGGTCCAGTGGTGCAGGGCGGACAGCAGGTGCTCCCGCGCGCGGTCGAACGATGTCAGCTCCGCCAGTGCCAGCCCGTGGTTCTGGTCGACCTCGGCGAGCTTGCGCGCCAACTCCTCGGGTTCGCAGGTCTCCCGGTACAGGTCGGCGGCCTGCTCCAGGTGTCCGACGGACTCCGGCGGGCGGCCCAGCGACATCAGGACCGCGGCGAGGTTCACCAGCGTGTCCGCCGCCTCACGGCGGAAGCCATCGCCCAGCAGGGCGTCGGCGGCCTCCCGGTACCGGTTCGCCGCGATGTCGAGTTCGCCGCGCTGGTAGGCGACGTTGCCCAGGTTCTGCTCGACGATCGCGACCCGGTTCAGCAGGCCGAGGTCGCGGTAGAGCGGCAGCGCCGCCCGGTAGCGCCGGGCGGCCTCGTCGAGGTCACCGAGGAAGTAGGCGGTGTTCCCGACGTTGGTCGTCGCGTCCGCCGTCCCCTTCCGGTCCCCGGCGGCCCGGAACCCGCCCAGTGCCGCCAGGTAGTGCTCTCGGGCCCCGGCCCAGTCGGCGCGGCCCAGGGCTTCCGTCCCGGCGGCCAACCGGGTCGCCGCCTCGGCCGGATCCCCGGACGGCTCCTGTCCTGCGGCGACCTCGTGCTCCAGGACGGGTTCCCGCTCCGCCGCAGTCGGTTCGTCGGCCGTCGGGATCGTGCTGATCGCGGCTTCCGGCACGTCGTAGGTCACCAGGGACGCCCACACCAGCGGGGCGTGCAGGCGGCGTTCGGCGTCGGTGGCCGCCGAACGCCACGAGCGCAGTCGTTCCCGTTGCCAGTCGGCCAGCGACGCCGCCGGGTCGGGCGCCCCCAGCGCCGAGTCGACGGCCAGGGCGAGGACGGTCGTGACGCGCCCGATCGCCGCCCCACGGGACACCAGGTGCTCGGAGCCGTCGCTCGGCAGGCTCCAGCGCGTCGCGGTCACGGTGCGCGCCCCGGCGTTGAGCGCCGCCAGGGTCAGCCCGATCTGCTCCGTGTAGCCGGCGTCGTCGGACTGGCACGCGATGAACGCGACCCGGCGGGGCGCGGGCCACCTCTCCGGCTCCCCCAGCCACCGCCCGGCGGTCAGCCGCTGCTCCCCGGTGTCCGGATCCGCGGCGAACTCCAGTCCCGCCGTGGTCGGCATCGTGGTGTCGGCCGCCGACGCGTGACCGACGAACACCAGCCGCGCCCAGGTCCG
>DATMCA010000841.1:0-4423 GCA_035559015.1 Umezawaea sp.
CGACGGCGCGGTCGCGCGTCCTTGCTCCAGCCGGGTCAGGTAGTCGGCCGAGATCCCGGCGAGCGCGGCCAGTTCTTCGCGGCGCAACCCGCTCGCCCGCCGCCGTCGGCCCACCGGCACCCCGACGGACTCAGGCCCCACCCGGTCACGCCAGCGGCGCACCGCCCGGCCGAACTCCCACGCCTCCACGCGGTCCATCATGGGCGCCTCCGCGTCGGTTGTCCTGGCCCTGGCAGTCCTACGAAAACCGGACGACTGGCTGTCACCGGGTCGTGTTCGCAGGCTGGAGCCATGACCGATCCCGGAACCGTCCTCATCACCGGCCCGACCCGCAACCTGGGCCGCCACGCCGTGCTGGCCATGGCCGCCCGCCCGGAGGGGCAGCGACCCGACCTGGTGCTCGTCGGCCGGACAGGCCGCGACCTGACCGCTGTCGCCGGCGAGGCCCGTGCCCTCGGCGCCCGCGTCCACGAGATCGGCTGCGACCTGTCCTGCCTGGCCGACGTCCGCGCCGCCGCTGCCGCGACACGCGAACTGCTCGCCGAGGGCACCGTCCGCCCGCTGCGCGCGCTGATCGCCAACGCCGGCACCATGTCGGTCGACACCCGACGGGCCTCGGCCGACGGCTACGAGCTGACCTTCGCCGTCAATTACCTGGCCCACGCCCAGCTCATCGGTGACCTGCTCGGCTCGTTCACTGCCCCCGCGCGGGTCGTGCTGATCGGCTCGAACACCTACCACGCCAACCTCTGGCGCAAGCTGCTCCACGTGCCCGAGGCCGAGTGGGCCGACCCGGTCGAACTCGCCCGCCCGGCCACCGGCACGCAGGTCCCCGGCATGACCGCTTCCGGCGTCGCCTACTCCAACGCCAAGCTGGCGATCCTCTACTACGCCCACGAACTGCAGCGTCAGGCAGGCCAGGGCGTCACCGTGTCGGTGTTCGAGCCGGGGTGGATGCCCGGCACCGCGCTGGGACGCGGCGCCCCTGCGGCGTTGCGGGCGATGAGCCGCGCCCTGGGCCGGTTCCCCGGCGTCTCGACGCCGCAGCGCTCGGGCCCGCTGCTGGCCGGGATGGCACTGGACGAGCGGTGGGCACACCTGCGTGACGGCGCGTTCGTGGTGAAGACCGAGCTGACCGAGGTCCAGCCGGTCGCCCACGACCGCGATCGGGAGCGGCGCCTGTGGGACGCGACCGCCGAACTGCTGGAACGCGCGGGCACAGGGGTGTGACGGGATGCGCTCGTGGGCACGACATCCCAACCCGACGACGCGGAACGTCCTCAGTCGAGGGTGCGCAGAGCGGCGGGCAGGGCGGTGTTCGTGATGTGGGCGCGGATCGTGGCGGTGAACAGGTCCGGCGCCTCGCCGTTCCAGGCGTGTCCGAGGCCTGGAGCGATGCGGGCGTCACCCGACGGGAAACCGGAGGCGAGTTCCCGGAGCGACCGGATGACCAGCTCGTGCTCGTCTCCGCCCGCGACGGCGAGCAGCCTGCACGGTGACGCACCCGCCGAGGTGGGCACCCTGAAGGACATGACCTCCTCGGTGACGCGCCCGACCGTCCCCCTGGACATCGCCTTGGCCGAGGCCCGGTACTCCTCGAAGTCCGCCTCGGGCACGCGAAGCGCTTTGGCGTTTGCCTTCAGCACGGGACCCGAAGTCGCGAACGGGGACATCACCCGCCCGGCCAGCCGCATCATCGCCGGGCGCGGGAAAGGCAGGGTGTTGACCCCGCTCACGATCGCGCTGTCCACCACGGCGGGCACCTCCGCGGCCAACATTGCTGCGACGTACCCGCCCAGGGACAGCCCGACGACGTGCGCGCGTCCCGAGGGCGACCGGTCGGCGATGAGGTCCGCCACCGCGCGGACGGTGTCCGCGAGCGAAACCCAGGGGTGGTCGTTGCTGCGCCCGTGACCGGGCAGGTCCGGGACCAGTACGTGCAGGTCCTCCTCCAGCGAGGCCACCTGATCGCGCCACATCCAGCCGCTGGTGCTCAGGCCGTGGAGCAGGACGACAGCGGGTGCCGCGGGCGGTCCCGACTCGTTCACGAAAACCGTCACCCCCCAAGCCTGTCAGGTGGAGCGCCCGGTGAAGATCTCCGAAAGGTGCCCGCACGCGCGACCAAAGTCGCACCTATGTCGGAAGTTCGACCCGCCCGCCGCCACGGCGAATTCAGGTCAGCACCAGTCCGTGCACGGCCAGGCCACCGATCGCCGCGGCTTGCGCCGAGAAGCCGATGGTCGGCGTCAGCGGCTGGAGGCGGTGGCGGTGGCGACGGTTGCCAGGTCTTCGCTGGAGAAGCCGGCGCGGCTCAGCACCGCCAGGGATTTGTTGGTCGCCAGTGCGCACAGCGCCAGCTTCGCCGCCTCGTGCTCGTCGACCCCCGCCGCCAGCATCGCCCGCTCCAGCATCGTCCGCACGGTGTCGATCATGGTTCGGACCATCGCCTGGCTCTCCGCGTCGAGGGCCGGGATCTGTGTTGCCGACAGCGTGAGCAGGCAGCCGTCCGGGACGGTCGGGTCGGCGATGCGGTTCAGGGTGACCTGGAGGTAGGCGGCCACGACGGCGCTCGGGTTCGGGTGGGGGCCGGACAGTGCCTGTTGGTACAGCGGGTGGTAGGTCTCCGCGTAACGTTGGAGGCTTTTCCGGAAGAGGACGCTCTTGTCGCCGAAGGTGCCGTAGAGCGAACTCCGGCCCAGGCCCGTGCCCTCGGTCAGGCGGTCGATCGAGGTCTCCGAATAGCCCCAGCGCCAGAAGACGTGCATCGCGCGTCGGAGCGCCTCGTCCACGTCGAACTGCTTGCGGCCCGCCATGGTGACCAGCCTACGCATCTTGCACCGATCGTTTCAAGATGGGTATGGTCCCCGGCATGACAAGTTGTACTGATCGTTCCAAGATGACGCCGAGCTTGAGTTCGCTGCGGCTGCCCGACGGGTTCACCGACGTCTTCACCAGTCGGCTCGTGGAGCTGGACGGGCTGCGGCTGCACGCGGTCACCGGCGGGGAAGGCCCGCCGCTGCTGCTGGTCGGCGGGTGGCCGCAGACCTGGTACGCCTGGCGCGAGGTGATGCCCGCGCTCGCCCGTGAGCACACCGTCGTCGCCGTCGACTCGCGCGGGGCCGGGCTCTCCGACAAGCCCGACGACGGCTACGACGCCGGCACGCTGGCCGCCGACATGGGCGCGCTGATGGCCGCGCTCGGGCACGACCGGTTCGACGTGGTCGGCCACGACATCGGCATGTGGACCGGGTACGCGCTCGCCGCCGACCACCCCGAGCGGGTGGGTCGGCTCGCCGTCGTCGACGCGATCATCCCCGGTCTCACGCCGACCCCGTCGGTCTTCAGTTCGGCCGCGGTCAACAAGCGGCTCTGGCACTTCGGCTTCAACCGGCTCACCGACCTCAACGAGGAACTGGTCCGGGGGCGGGAACGACTCTTCTTCGGCCACCAGTTCGCCACCAAGGCCGCCACCCCGACCGCGATCCCCGCGTACGCCGTCGACGTCTACGTCGACGCGATCGTCGCGGATCCTCGCGGGCTGCGGGCGAGCTTCGCGTACTACCGGGCGCTGGACGAGACGATCGCGCAGAACGAGCGGCGCAAGAAGACCCGGCTCACGCTGCCGGTGCTCGCCATCGGCGGCGCGCGGTACAGCGGCCCGCTGGTCGCCGAGACGATGCGACTGGCGGCCGACGACGTCGTCGAGGTGATCCTCGACGACTGCGGCCACTACGCGGCCGAGGAGCAGCCGGCGCGGTTCGTCGAGGCCCTGGAGGACTTCCTCGGTGGCGAACCGGCGGCAGGCGCTCCAGCTTAGTTCCGCTAGGTATTCCGGCGACGATAATTTGTGGCCTTCCAGCAGTTCAATGTGCTGCCGCAGTTCGATGGCGTCCAGGCGTGACCACGCTCTCGCGCCTGGACACCATCGTGGTGATCCCTGTCGGACGGGCGGATCAGCCGCTTGCGGGGCGCCGCCCTGGCTTCCACTTCATCCGGACGCCCTGTCGATCGCCCGGCGGGGCTGCGGGTGCAGGTGTACCAGGACCACGGCGTCGAGGAGGCGCAACCAGTCCGCTTCGGCGAGATCCCGCCCTGCCAGGGCCGCGAGTGCGGCGAGCAGTCGTGCCGCGAGTTCGGTGGGCTGTTCGCCGGTCGAGTCCGCGATCGCCCGCACGTCCCTGCGGAAGCGGGTGTCACGGCTGAACCGCACGAGCGACGGCGGTAGTGCGGCGGGCTGGGCCGCGGTGCCGGTGTCCCGTTCCAAGCGCGGCACGAAGGTCGCGCCGAGCGCGGCCGCGAGCCTGCCGATCGCGTCCACCGTCGGGTTGCCGCGCCCGTTCTCCAGGTTCGCGACGTATGGCACGGACAGGCCTGCCTCGGTCGCCACGGAGAGCAGCGTGCGCCCGCCGGCCGCGCGCAGCGC
>DATMCA010000842.1:0-4530 GCA_035559015.1 Umezawaea sp.
ACCGTGGTGCGGTCCACGGAGGCGGCCGATGGGATCACGCCGATATCAGGTGACGTGGTACCGCGCCGCGTGCTCGGCGGCGATCCGGACACCCCACTGCCGGGCCCTCTCGACTTCGCCGCAAGCCGATCCCCGTGGAGACGATCCCGCCGACGGCCTGGTCCGCTGCCGACTCGCGAGTGCTCGACCTGCTCAGCCCGAACGCGTGGGTAGGACCACCGACCACGAGCAGGTCGGCTTCGTCGAGCGACAACGGTGACGCCGCTCCGACTTCCACGACGTCGACCGTCGCGGAGGTGGACAGACCGTCCGCGACGTCACGATCACCTCGACGTCCGGATATGAGTCCACCGAGGACCCTGTGACGTCCTCCGACCGAAGCCGAAGTAGGCGATCGGACCGACGAGGTTGATCGCGATCACGGCGGCCCACCAAGCCTTGCGGCCCACCACCAGATCGCGCGGTCGACGCCAGAGGTCGATCCAGGCGGCGAAGGCAAACACGACTTCGACGACGCCCAGCACACGGATGGCACCGCGTTGCCTCGTCGAGAAGTCCTTCCAGAGCTTGCGTGCCATGATCGTCTCCCTTGTTCGCACCGAGCCATCGGCTAGCGGTGTCTGCCTGCCCACTCGGGCTCGACCACAGCCCATGCGTGCTCCCAGCGCCGCAAGCTCATCCCCACCTTCAGGTGCATGGCGGCCGCGCAAAACCCGATCATCAGGCAGATGAGCGATGACCAGAACAGGAAGGCCACACCCACCGCCGTGATCGCGGCGCCCTCGGCGGTCAGCGGGTGTGTGGTGATCAGCCCGCTGTCGTCCATCCAGATCGCGACGGGGCTGCCCGCTTTCACGTTGGGTGCGGCCGGCACCGCTCCTTCGCGTGGCCCGCCATCAGGAGCAGTCCACGAGGCGGTGACGTGGTGGGGCTGGGCACCTGCCACTGCGAGCGGTGCGTCCTCCACCAGCGTGGCGGTGGACGCATGGCGGGTGCGCAACTGCTCGACCGATGCCGCCGAAGTGTTCTGGTAGGTCTCGGAACCGATAAACACGGCGATCGGAACGCCGAGCAACGCGACCGCGATGGCGACCGCGAGCACAACACCCCCGACTCGATCATCCGCGAGCGGACCGTGGAACACCCGCCGCACCAACCGTGCGGCCACAGGGATGCTCATCTTCGTCCGCTCCTCATGTTCACGTCGTTCATCCGGTCACGCCGGACAGGTATCGGTCCGTGGTCACAGCAGTGGCCCAGGGGTCGCGAAAACTCCTGCCCCCGGCAATCGCACGGAAACCGGCGTCGCCAGTTCGTTGATCACCACGACCGGGCAGGACGCGTGGCGCACGCAGTAAGCGCTCACCGAGCCCAGCAACGCGGTCATGACTGCTCCCAGTCCCCTGCGCCCCACTACGAGCAGCGACGCGTGCTCGGACGCCGACGTCAACGCCAGCTTGGCTTCCTCGGCAGCCACGACGGTGCGGATCTCGACCTCGGTCGTGATCTCGGCGACCGCCTCGTCGAGCACCTGCTGCCTGGCGGCGCGCAACTCCTCGGGCAGCATCCCGACCAGCATGTCGATCGGCACCACACCGACGGCCATGCCGAAGTCCCGGTGCTGCCCGGTGATCGCCTCCACGGCACAGCCGCGCCGCGCCGCCTCGTCGACCGCCCAGGCCAACGCGGCCCGTCCGGCCGCTGATCCGTCCACACCGACCACGATCGGTCGCGATTCCAGGTGTTCCACGATCCGCTCCCACGGGTAGTCCATCGGTGAAGTCGAACGCTTCTAGCTCGTCGGGCGGACGACAGCCAGCGGGCACGGAGCGTGGTAGACCAACGCCTGGCTGGTGGATCCCAGCAGCATGCCGCCGAACCCTCCGTGACCTCGGCTACCGACCACGAGCAGTTGCGCCGTCTCCGCCAGCCGCAACAGCGCGCGCACCGGGCGGTCTCGCAGCACGAGGCGGTCGACGTGGACGTCCGGGAACTTCTCCTGCCACCCGGCGAGCCGTTCCGCGAGCAGCCGCTGTTCCGCTTCCTCGACCCGCGCCCAGTCGATCGCCAACCGCATTCCGCTGTAGGGGCTGTCCACGACGAAGTCCGTCCACGTCATCGCGGCGGTCAGCGGGACACCGCGGGTGGAGGCGGCTTCGAAGGCGAACCCGATCGCCGCTTCGCTCGCGGGCGACCCGTCCACTCCGACCACCACCGGACCGTCGTCCGCCGGATTGCCCCGAGCTACAACGACCGGGCAGCGACCGTGTGCGGACAGGCCCACGGCGGTGGAGCCGACCAGTTGGCCGGTGAAGCCACCGAGACCTCGCGACCCGAGAACGACCATCCGGGCGGTGCGGGATTCTTCCAGCAGCATCGGAATCACGTCACCGGACACCAACGCGGTCTCGACCTCGACATCCGACGCGGCATCCGTACCTGCCGTGCTCGCCGCGGCGAGCACGGCGAGCCCCTGGTCTTCAAACGCCTCGCGCACCCTGTTCTTCGACAGCATGAAGTCGGGGTAATCGACGGCGGGCACCGCACAGACGTGCACCAAGCGCAGCGACACCTGATGCCGTTCGCACTCGCGCACCGCCCAGACGACCGCTTCGAGCGACGACTCCGAACCGTCAACACCGACCACGATCGGTGTGGCGGTCCCCGTCATGACAGGGCCTTGCCGGTCAGGATCCGTACGTCGGCGACACCCACGACGCCCTCGGCCAGAGCGACGACGACCTCTTCGGACTCCGCGTCGATGAACTCGGCGCCGACGCTCACCACGCCATCGCGAACCGACACCGACCAGTCCAGGATGCCGCCGTAGAGCTCCAGCTTGCGCCGCACATCGGCCGCGATCGACGTGTCGGACCTGGCCAACCCGCGCACCACGTCACGACGGGTCACCACCCCGACCACCGCCGAGCCGTCGACGATCGGAACGCATCGCACGTGGTCGTCGACCATGACCCGCGCGATCAGGGCGACCGACGAGCCCGCTCCCATGCCGAAGGCGGGCGAGGTCATCACCTTTTCGACCGGTGAGCTGAGGCCTTCAGGTGTAGCCGAGTACTCACCGCGCAGCAGGTCCATCTCGGTCACGACGCCGACCATGTGCCCGTCCGCGTCGACCACAGGCAACGCGGTGAACCCGTGAGACGAGAGCAGCCCAGCCGCTTCCCGAATCGACACGTCGGGTGTCACCGTCACCGCCGGACTGGACATGATGTCGTGGGCGCGCATGGCGTTCCTCCTCGTTGCTATTCCACCTCCAACGCTAGGAACCCCGGCAGACCGGCAACGCGGGCTTTGGTCCTCAGGAGACAGGGTCCGATGGATCGCCACGGCCGACAGGCGTCCCGCCATCGATACCGGTCGCCTACCTCCTCCTCGTTCGTCGGCCCGGTCTCGGGGCCCCTGGTCGTTGACGAGGACGTCAACCAGCGCTGGCACCTGCGCGGATGGCGACTTCTCGAGGGCCTTGAAGCCGAGCTGGAAAAGCCAGTACTGCCGCAGGACATGGGTTCCCAGCGCGCACAAGCCGAGCAGGACGCAGGCGTACCAGGGCATTCCGGCCAGGTACATGGACGTCGCCAACGGTGGGAGCACAGCTGCCGTGGCCGCTCCGCTGCTGATCGACACGGTTCAGTCCTCGCTCAACGTCTTGCGGAGCTTGGTCAGCGCGCGGTGCTGGGCCACCCGGACCGCTCCGGGAGTCGATCCCAGGGCTGCCGCGGTCTCCTCTGCCGACAGACCGACAACGACGCGCAGCACCAGAATCTCGCGCTGCTTGTCGGGCAGGACCTGCAACAACTGTGCCATGCGCTTGGACAGTTCACCCTGAATCGCACGCTGCTCGGGACCAGCTTCGGTGTCGGGGCTGTCCGGAACTTCCGACACCGGTTCGGATTGGTTTCGTGCGGCAGCGCGATGGGCGTCGGCGACCTTGTGCGCCGCGATGCCGTACACGAACGCCAGGAATGGTCGGCCCTGGTCCCTGTATGCGGGCAGCGACTTCAGCACGGCCAAGCACACTTCCTGCGCGGCGTCATCGGCTGAAGCGAACGAACGCTCCTGTCGTCCGATTCGGGCGCGGCAGTACCGCACGACGATCGGGCGGATGGTCGCCAGCAGGCGTTCGAGTGCTCTGCGGTCACCGGCCAAGGCGCCACCGAGTTGCGTGCCGAGAGCATCCCGGTCAGCAGACAGCACGCCGATCGGCGGGGGAACGACCGAGCCGGAGGGCCGCACTCGTGCCGTGCGGTCGACCAGAGCGGCGGCGGCGGTCGGCGACACCCGCCTCGCGATTCCCCCCGCGATCGGGTCTCCGACAGACGACCGCTCCAAGGAGACGGGCTCGATCCCCCGGTGCAGACCAGTCGACGGATCAGTCATGGACGATGACATCATCGACCTCCTTCTTCGATCGACGTGCGGGCTGCCTGACGGGCACGGCGGAGTCGTCCTTCCACGGCGCGCGGAGTCAACCGCAGGATCTCCGCGATCTCCGCGTGGGAAAAGTTCTGG
>DATMCA010000843.1:0-2222 GCA_035559015.1 Umezawaea sp.
TGGCGGAGGCGGATTTCCTCTTCGGGGTACGGCGGGATCGTCACGCCGCCCATTGTTCCCCAACGACGGAGGGACCCCCACCACCGGTGGAGGCCCCTTCCGCCACGAGCGGTCCTAGTCGATCTCGGCCATGACCGCGTCGGAGACGTCGAAGTTGGCGAAGACGTTCTGCACGTCGTCGCAGTCCTCCAGCGCGTCGATCAGCTTGAAGATCTTGCGGGCGCCCTCGGCCTCCAGCTCGACCGTCACGGACGGGAGGAAGTTCGAGTCCGCGGAGTCGTAGTCGTAGCCCGCGTCCTGGAGCGCCTTGCGCACGCCCACCAGGTCCGTCGCCTCGGACACGACCTCGAAGCTGTCGCCCAGGTCGTTGACCTCCTCGGCGCCCGCGTCGAGGACGGCCATCAGCACGTCGTCCTCGGACAGGTCGTTCTTCGGCAGGATCACGACGCCCTTGCGGCTGAACATGTACGACACCGAACCGGGGTCGGCCATCGAACCGCCGTTGCGGGTCATCGCGGTGCGCACCTCGCCCGCCGCGCGGTTGCGGTTGTCGGTGAGGCACTCGATCAGCACGGCCACGCCGTTCGGGCCGTACCCCTCGTACATGATCGTCTGCCAGTCCGCGCCGCCCGCCTCTTCACCGCCGCCGCGCTTGCGCGCGCGCTCGATGTTGTCGACCGGCACGGAGTTCTTGCGCGCCTTCTGGACCGCATCGTACAGCGTCGGGTTGCCTTCGAGGTCGCTGCCACCGGTCCGCGCGGCCACCTCGATGTTCTTGATCAGCTTCGCGAAGAGCTTGCCCCGCTTGGCATCGATCGCGGCCTTCTTGTGCTTGGTGGTAGCCCACTTGGAGTGGCCGCTCATCTTTCCTCCGTCACATGCGACACAACACGCTCAGCCCGCTGAGCGAACGATTTCCACGAAAAGGCGGTGCACCCGACCGTCACCGGTGAGTTCCGGGTGGAACGCGGTGGCGAGCACGTGACCCTGCCGGACCGCGACGATCCTACCGGCGGCGTCACCCGCGGTCGGGGATTCCGGCACCCGCGCGAGCACGTCGACGCTCCCACCAGCGGATTCCACCCACGGGGCGCGGATGAAGACGGCGTGCACCGGGCCGCCCTCGACGCCCGCGAAGTCCAGGTCCTCCTCGAACGAGTCGACCTGGCGGCCGAACGCGTTGCGCCGGACCACGATGTCGAGCCCGCCGAGCTGGTGCTGGTCCGGCCGGGCGTCGATCGCCTTGTCCGCCAGCAGGATCATGCCCGCGCACGACCCGTACGCCGGCAGTCCGTCGGCGAGGCGCTCGCGCAGCGGCTCCAGCAGCTCGAACGTCGCCAGCAGCCTGCTGATGGTGGTCGACTCGCCACCGGGCAGGACGATCCCGTCCAGCTCGGCGAGTTCCTCCGGACGACGCACCGGGCGGGCGACCACGTCGCACTCGGCGAGCGCGATGAGGTGCTCGCGGACGTCGCCCTGGAGGGCGAGCACACCGACGACGGGCTGGGCTGCGGACACGGCTGCGGTTCCTCGGAGTGGTCGTGGACTGGTCGCACCACCCTAGTACCACCGGTGATCACGGCTGGTGAAGGGCTGTGGAAGTGCGGAGCGGAGCACCACGGACGAGAAGCCCGCGGTGCCCCGCTCCGGGAAGGCGCGGGTCAGTGCTCCCCGACCGCGACCGGTTCGGCGTCCCGCGGGGTGTCGGCGCGGCGGGACCGGACGAACTTCCAGCCGACGACCAGCACGACCACGAGGACCGGGATGGACCAGAAGGCCACGCGTTCCGCCGTGCCCGCGAAGGCCATCAGGACGATCACCAGCGCCAGGAAGCCGAGCGTGCCCCAGTTCGTGTACGGGGCTCCCGGCATCCGGTAGGACGGGCGCTCGATCTCGCCCCGCAGCGCGGAGGCCCGCAGCCGCATCTGGCAGACGATGATCGTCGCCCAGGTCGCGACCACGCCCAGCGAGGCGACGGCGATCGCGATGTCGAACGCCTCCTTGGGCACCAGGTAGTTCAGGATCACGCCCGCCAGGTAGACCACCGAGGTGAAGAGCACGCCGCCGTAGGGCACGTGGTTCTTGCTCATCTTCCCGGTGAACGCGGGCGCCTCGCCCTTCTGGGCCAGCGACTTGAGGATGCGGCCCGTGGAGTAGAGGCCGGAGTTGCACGACGAGAGCGCCGCGGTGAGCACGACGGCGTTCATCACGTCGCCGACCCA
>DATMCA010000844.1:0-5006 GCA_035559015.1 Umezawaea sp.
GGTGAACAGCGCGAGCCCGTCGAAGTAGTCCTTTTCGGACACGTCGTGCGCGTGCGTGGCGAACTGCGGCAGCACGGTGCCGAAGCTGTCCGCGCTGAACAGGGCGTCCAGCCGCTCGTCGTACACGGCCAGCGTGGCCGGTGAGTCGAAGGCGGGTGGGCGGAGCAGCGTGATCCGCCGGTCGCCGAGGTCGATCGACCGGCCTGGGTTCACCGTGCGCACGCGGTGCCGCGGCACGTTCCAGTACTCGGCGATCCGGTCCACCGAGAGCTGGTTGGTCACCAGCGTCGCGTTCGTCGCGGCGGCCAGGATCTCCCGCAGGCTGCCGATGTGGTCGCGGTCGTCGTGCGTGACGATGATCCAGCGCAGGTCGAGCGGGTCGACCAGCGACCACAGCGCTTCCTCGAACGGACCGGTGTCGATCGGCAGGCCCGCGTCGACCAGCACGGGTTCGTGCGCGCGGATCAGGTACGAGTGCACCGGCAGCACGCCCGCGCCCGCGATGGGCAGCTGCGACGGCAGCACGAAGACCTCGGGCGCGGCGGTGTGGATCGGCAGCATCTGTTTCTCACTCCGGGTTCTTGGGACTACTTGGCCACTTGGACCAGCACCGAGCCGATGAGGAGCAGGACGACACCGGCGATCCGCGCGCCGGTCAGCGGACGGCGGGGCAGCCGGAACAGGCCGTACTGGTCGATCACGACCGACGCGAGCTGCTGACCCGCCACGGTGAACGCGACCGTGGTCGCCGCGCCGATCTCCGGGATCAGCAGGAACGTGACGGTCACGTAGGTGGCCGCGCACGCGCCGCCGAGCCAGCCCCACCACGGCATCTCCCGCAGCGGGCCGAACTTCGGCTTCGGGGTGCGCTTGGTCGCCACCAGCACGACGAGCACCAGCGCGATGGCGATGACCGCGACCACGAAGCTGATCGTCGCGACCGTCAGCGGCGCCTTGAGCTCGTGGCGCAGCAGCGCGTTGACCGCGCCCTGCACCGGCAGCACACCGCCGGCGACGACGCCGAGCAGGAGCCAGCCGAGCTGCGTGGACAGCGCGGGCCGCGCGTCGGACGCCACCGCCGTGCCGGGGCCCGCCTTCACGCCCTGGTTGATGCTGCGCACGATCACCGAGATGCCGACCAGCACCAGCGCCGCGCCCAGCACGATCAGCACGTTCACCGGGACCTGCTTCACCCCGATGAACCCGCCGAGGTCGAGCACGAGCGACGCGAGCATCTGGCCCGTCACCCACAGCCCCACCGTGGTCAGCGCGCCCAACCGCGGGATCAGCAGGATGCCACTGGTGATGTAGAGCGGGCTCGCGAGTCCGCCGAGCAGGTGCCACCAGGTGACGTCGGAGAGGCCTTGCAGCGCTCCGAGGCTGCCCGTGGCGGCGGCGAGGACCGCGAGCAGCACCGCGGCCACCGTCAGCTGCAGCGTGGACGCCCCGTACGGGGTGCCCACCGCGCGGTTCAGCTGCAGGTTCACCGATGCCTGGACGGCGAGGAGCGTGCCGACCAGCAGGGCCGCAGCGAGAAGGGCGATGTACATGCGAGCAGGGTAGCAACGAAGTGGACACGCCGTCCACTTCCACTTCCCACTGAAGCCGGACGTGTTGTCCGGTTTTTCGGACCTGCGTAAAGTGGGCCCATGGCAAGTGAGCCGGTGGACGTCGACTTCTCCGTCGGCGGCCGACCGCCGACCCGTGAACGAGCCGATGCCGCGCGCAACCGCCTCAAGGTCCTGGCCGCCGCCGAGAAGCTGTTCGCCAAGAACAACGCCTCCGACGTGACCATGGAGGACATCGCCCGCGAGGCGGGCATCGGCCGGGCGACGCTCTACCGCCGGTACCCGGACCCGGTCTCCATCGCCCAGGCGCTGCTCGGCGAGCACGAGACCGAACTCCAGCAGCGCATCCTGTTCGGCGAACCCCCGCTGGGCCCCGGCGCGCCACCGGAGCAGCGGCTGGCGGCGTTCTACGTGGCCATGGTCGACCTGCTGGAACGCCACCTGCACCTGGTGCTGGGCGCGGAAACCGGCCGGGCGCGCTTCCGCACCGGCGTCTACGGGTTCTGGCGCAAGCACGTGGAGGTGCTGGTGCGAACGGCCGAGGTCAACGCTCCCCCGGCCGTGGTGGACGCCCTCATGGCACCGCTGGCACCAGAACTGTTCGAGTACCAACGCGCCCGCGGCCTGACCCCGGCGGAAATCGCCGAAGGCCTCCGCTGGCTCGCCGCACGCACCCTCTGCACGCGCTGACCGCCCCGACACCGGGGAGCGAGCAGTCCACTTCGGACTGTTTCCGAATCCGCAGTAGGCCGATGAACCGTTGCGAGGAAGCAAGGAGTCCTTCACCCAGCCCGTCGTGTCGTCGACGTTCGTGAGGTATGTCCAGGTGCCGCCGGAGCCGTTGGTGTAGCAGTGGTAGTCCGCCTGGTCCCGGTTGTCCGCCCAGTCCGTGATCACCCAACTCGTGCTGGACCCCGAGCGCATGTTCGCGCTGACGCCGGCGGTCTGCCGGGGCCAAGAGCTGCCGTCCTGGTCCGAGGTGGCTCGACCGCAGGGTGCCGAAGCCGGAGCGACCGTCTCGACGCTCGCGACCGCCGACTCCCTCCATCGCACGCCTCCAAGATTCATCCAATGTCGCGGGCGCATCCTCGATGAGGCAGATGACGCAGGTGAAACGGCGTCCTGCCGATGACGGAACCGGTTGAGGCGGTACTCCCCCAAGGTGCGGCCTCCCGGTTTCGTCTCGGCACGTTTCGTGGGCGACCGCACGTAATCCGGTGCGCGGAGGTGGGGACGTCTGCTAGGCAGTGGGTTGGGGTTGGGGGCGGAGTTGGGGGCTGCGCGATGGAATTCGGTCTGCTCGGCGAGGTTCGTGCGTTGGTGGCCGGCGAGCCGGTGGAACTCGGCCATGTTCGCCAGCGCTGCGTACTCGCGGTACTGGCGGTCGAGGTCAACCGGCCTCTGCCGGTGGATCGCCTGATCGACCGCGTGTGGGGCGGCGCCGCACGCAGGGGCCTGCGCACCACGTTGTACAGCTACGTCCACCACCTGCGAAGGGCCGGGGTGCCGATCTCCCGGCGATCCGGCGGGTATGTCCTGACCGCCGACCCGATGATGATCGACCTGCACCTGTTCGACCGCTTGGCGGCTGATGCCTCCGACGCCCGCGATACCGGGAAACCGGTGCTGCCCCTCCTGGACGCGGCACTGGACCTGTGGCGCGGCGAGCCCTTCGAAGGCATGGACTCGCTCTGGATGGGCTCTCTGCGCGACGAGTTGACCGGACGCAGGTTCGCCGTCGAACTGCAGCGCAACGACCTGGCGTTGGCCGCCGGTCGGCACCGGGAACTGCTGGCCGGGCTGTCGGCGTCGGTTGCCGCCCATCCCATGGACGAACGGGTCATGGGCCAGTTCATGCTGGCTGCCTACCGCTGCGGAGCGCAGGCTGACGCGTTGCGCCGTTTCGAGGAGTTCCGCGGTCGGTTGGCGGAGGAACTGGGCGCCGACCCCGTGCCCGAGTTGCGGCAGTTGCACCGTCGAATCCTCAACACCGACCCCGCCTTGGCATCTCTCCCCACCGAGAACCGACCCGTGCCCCGCCAGTTGCCCGCTCCACCTCCGCTGTTCACCGGTCGGAACGAGGAACTGGCACTGCTCGACCAGGCCTTGCTCCCCGACCACGGCCGAACCGGAAGGGTGATGGCGGTCTCCGCGATAGGCGGTGCGGGCGGGGTCGGCAAGACGTGGCTGGCGCTGCACTGGGCGCACCGCAACGCCGACTCCTACCCGGATGGGCAGCTCTACGTGAACCTGCGGGGTTTCGACCCTGGCGCCACACCGCTCGACCCCGCTGCCGCACTGCGCGGATTCCTCGACGCGCTCGGCGTCGCCCCGACCGCGATCCCCGACCAACTGGACGACCGGGTGGGAATCTTCCGCAGCGTGGTCGCCGGGAAGCGCATCCTGGTCCTGCTGGACAACGCGACCGACACGAGCCAGGTCCTGCCGCTGTTGCCGGGCAGCCCGACCTGCGCAGTCCTGATCACCAGCCGGCACAGGCTCACGGGTCTGACCACGGGGCACGGTGCGGTCCACATCGAGATGGACGTGCTCAGCGACCCCGAAGCGCGCGACCTGTTCGTCCGCCACGTCGGCCCGGCGCTCGTGGCCGCCCAACCGGCGGCCACGGCGGAGCTCCTGACCGCCTGCGCGGGCCTGCCGCTCGCGATCGGCATCGTCGCGGCCCGCGCCACCGCCCGCCCCGAATTCCCGTTGGCCTTGGCCGCACTGGCGGGCGAGCTTCGCGACCGCGCGGCGCGCCTGGACGCCCTGGACGGCGGTGACGGGCCGACCAACCTCCGTGCCGTGCTGGCCTGGTCCTACGACGCCTTGTCACCTGAGGCGAGCGACATGGTCGGGCTGCTCGCCCTGGCTCCCGGTTCGAGCGTCGACCTGGCCGCCGCGGCGAGCCTGACCTCCCTGCCGACCACCCGGGCCAGAGCCGTCCTGCGGGAGTTGGAGCAAGCGCACTTGGTGCAGCAGTACACTCACGGCCGCTACCGGATGCACGACCTGGTGCGGCTCTCAGCCGTCGAACACGCCCGCGGACGGCTACCACAGGCTGATCGGCTGGCCTCGCTGCACCGGCTCGCCGGCTTCTACCTGCACACCGCCTATGCCGCCGACCGACGCCTCCACCCTGACCGGCCCCCCGTCGAACTCGTCCCGCTCGCGGAGAGGGTGAGGCCACGCGCCATCGCTGACGACGCGCAAGCTTGGGACTGGTTCGACGCCGAACACGCCAACCTGCTCGCCGCTCACCCCGTCATCGCCTGGCACTGGCCCGACATGGGCTGGCAGTTGGCCTGGACGCTGGACAACTTCCACGCGCGCAGAAGCCGCTCGCACGACGCGGTGACGGTGTGGAACACAGGCCTGACCGCTGCCGAACGGACAGGCCGGAACGATGCCCGCCTGATCGCCCACCGCCTTCTCGGT
>DATMCA010000845.1:0-2639 GCA_035559015.1 Umezawaea sp.
AGGTCCGACTCGAACTGCACGTCGACCATGCCGTACGCGCCGGGGATCAGCACCGTGCCACCCGGCTGGGAGTCCCGCGCGGCCCCGCTGACGCTCACCTTGACGCCGGAGGACGTGCGGACGTCGTCGCCGTCCGGCGAGACGACCTGGACGTCGTAGTCGGCACCGAACCGGTTCGCGTGGCCGAAGACGTCCGCCGGGCCCGCGATGTCGATCATCGTCACGCCTTCGAAGGCGAGGATCGTCACCAGCATGTCCTCATCCTGTCAGGGATTTTCGAGCAGGTGTCGGTAAGTTTTGGCGTGCAGGGCCAATTCCCTGTCGTCCACGCCACGCGCGTCGTGCAGCACCAACGGGGTGGCGAACGCCATGCCGATCCGGTGCGCGGTGTTGGCCAGCGGCAGCAGCAACTGGTCCATCGGGTACCGGTGCCGCCCGCCGGGCCCGTAGGCGTCGGCGGTGCCGCCGGTCGACGTGACGACCTGGAGCGTCCTGCCGGTCAGCAGCGGCCCCTCGTCGTAGGCGAACCCGCGGACCAGCACCTCGTCGATCCACTGCTTGAGCAGGTTGGGCACCGAGTACCAGTGGAACGGGAACTGCATGACGAGCAGGTCGTGCTCCAGCACGAGCCGCTGCTCGGCCGCCACGTCGAAGTGGCGGCCGAACGCGGACAGGTCGTGCACCACGACCCCGGGAACGTCCACAACGGACTTCGCCAGCGCCGCGTTGATCCTGGAGCGGGCCAGGTCCGGGTGGGCGAGCAGCACGAGGGTCATGCGCTCGACGCTAGGCCCGCCGCTCCCAGCGCGAACCCGCGGATCGGGACGTCCGGCCCCCGGTTCGGGACCGGTCAGCCGAACAGGACCACGTAGGTCGCCACCACCCCGAGCAGGTAGAGCGGGTAGCCGATGCGCGCCGCCCTGGTCAGCTTCCGCTCGGCACCCGCGCGCCGGGTCGACGCCAGGCGCTTGCGCAGCATCGCGATCAGCACGCAGGTGGCGGCCAGCAGGATGAACGCGTAGTAGCCCCACTCCAGCGCGACCGTGTAGCTGACCGACGGGAGCTGCGACGTGACGTTGTTGAGCAGCACGGCGGTGCTCAGGATCGCCGTGACACCCATGGACACCGGCGCGCCGCCGTCGGACGCGGAGAAGAACAGCGACAGGTAGGTCACGCAGATCAGCAGCACCAGCGGCAGCAGGTTCTTGACCAGGAACGGCACCGTGTCGCGCACGATCTCGACCTCGCCCGCGTACTGGCTGTAGTAGATGCCCGACCCGGCGCCCTCGCTGTCGCCGAGCGCGTCGCTGCTGCCGACCGTGCGCTGGAAGAACCGCACCGAGTGCGCCACCCAGTTGGGGATCTCGTTGATGTCCGCGTTCGCGTCGGCCCCGCTGCGCAGGTAGTCGCTCGACGGCTGGTCCAGGATCTCCTTGTCCGTCACGTAGACGACCTGGTCGGCGGTGCGGCTCCGGTTCTGCAGCAGCACGACGAGCCGCTGGTGGTCGAACGGGAACCCGCGGAACTCGAAGCCGCTCTTGAACCGCTCGCCCACCCGGTAGAGCCGGTAGGTGGCGCCGTCCTCGGTCACGTCCCGGAGCGGCTGGCCGAGCTTGAGGTCCGGTTTGACCGCGTTGACGAACTGCACGTCCGACGCCACGTGGTCGCCGGTGTACTTGAGCCACAGGAAGAAGTCGACGAAGTACGTGCCGTCCCTGGTGTCCAGGTCGCGCGCCTCGTTGAGGTTGATGCCCGTCGCCACGACCTGGCGGCGGGTCAGGTACCGGTTCCCGATGGCGATGACGGTCCCGGCGGCCAGGCCGTCGCGCAGGGCCTCGTCCGACGGCGGCTCGTAGATCGTCAGCTGCACGGGCGCCGAGACGAACCGCGCCCCGTCGCTGGTCACCACGGACACCGACATCTGCGCCGACCCGGTCGGCGAGAAGTACAGCGGGCCGAGCAGCGCCGGGAACGAGTTCTTCCGGTCCTTCAGGGCCGTCCACCCGTCGCGCACCTTCCGCCGGTCGGCCGCGCGCTGGTCCGGGGCGAAGCTCAGACCGTTGCCGGTCATGACGTGCAGGCCGACGTTGAGCGCCTGCCGGGCCGTCGCCGCCTGCCACAGCGGCTTCTCGCCGTACCGGTGCTCGTAGTCCTCCGCCCACGCCAGCACCGGCCCGGACGGGGCGTCGTTCGCCAGCGGCGTGCCGACGTACAGGTTCGAGGTCAGCAGACCCGGCCTGCCCAGCTCGCGTTCGGCCGCGACCAGCGCGTCGTGGAACGTCTGCGTGCCGAGGGAGGCGACGCCCAGCACCGGCGCCGTGACCCCGCCGGTCCGCAGCCGTCGGAGCACGGCGACACCGTGTTCGGCGTCCGTCGCCAGCACGACCGGAACCGCCGGGTCGAGCTTCCCGACGTCCACTGTGGACTGCTCGATCGGCGTCTCCGCGACGACGTCCCCGAACTGCCCGAACGACTCGGCGAACGACTCCCGCACCGAGCGCCCCGCCTCGTCCTGGTCGTACACCACCTGGGCCTTCGCGGACTTGAGCACGTCGGCGGCGTAGACGGCCAGGAAGTCCGACTGCGTGCGGTTGCCGAACATGCTGCGGAAGTACCAGTCGCTGCCGTCGGTGATGCGC
>DATMCA010000846.1:0-2129 GCA_035559015.1 Umezawaea sp.
GCTCGCGGTGTCGGCCGGGTCGGTGCCCGGCAGGCCGATGGCGAACCCGAGCCCCCAGGACGAGTCGTTGCCGAACACCCGGTCCTCACCACTGGCGGCCACGGCGGTGACGGCGCGCAGCCGCTCGGGCGGGATGAGCTCCCCGCCGAGCAGCCCGGCGTAGACGCGGGCCATGGCGCGGGCGGAGGTCTTGCCGCCCGCGGGGATGTCGGCGGCCAGCACGTCGGCGCGGTTGCCGAGCGCGGCGGTGGGGAACAGGGCGGGCGGGACGGCCCGGAGCATCGGCGGGTCGGCGGGCATCGCCGCCACGTCCACCTCCGCGCCCTCGCCGTCCTCCAGCACCGCCAACCGCCCGTGCTCGGACCGGGGCATGCCGAAGTACAGCTCGTCGCCCACTCCCAGCGGCCCGGCCACGTCCTCGTGCAGCGCGCGGGAGATCGGCCTCCCGGTGGCCCGGCGGACGATCTCGCCGACCAGGTAGCCGAACGTGTAGGCGTGGTAGCCGACCTCGGTCCCCGGCTCCCACCACGGCTCGCTGTCCGCGATGACCGCGCACATGCCGTCCCAGTCGCACAGGTCCTCCACCGTCGTCCCCGGCGGCAGCCCCGGCACGCCCGCGGCGTGGGTCAGCACGTGCCGCACCGTCACCGCCTCCTTGCCGCGCGCCCCGAACTCGGGCCACAGCTCGGCCACGCGGGTGTCGTAGGCGAACGCGCCGCGTTCGACCAGCACGTGCGCCACCGCCGCCGCGGCCGCCTTGGCGATCGAGAAGTTGTAGAAGACCGTGTCCGAGGTGACCGGCCTGCCGGTGGCCGGATCAGCCACGCCCGCGACCGCGTCCACGACCAGCTCACCGCGCCGGTACACGGCGACCTGCACACCGCGCTCCGCTCCCGAGTCGACCAGTTCCCCGATCGCCTGCCGCACCCGTGCCTGGACGTCCATCCGCCGCACTCCTCGCCGTCGCCGATCCGCGTCGAACGGGTGGACCGGTCGACCGCCGGGAACTCATCGGTAGGCTGCCTGCATGACGTTCACCCTGCCCGGTCTGGGCGAACTGACGCCGGTCGACCACGCGCCGGACGGCGTGACCAGCTGGACGACGACGAACGGCGGCGCCGTGGTGGCCGTCCTGGTCGAGGAGCCGTCCACCTCGGACGACCTGGACCCCGCGTTCATCACCGCCGTCCTGGCCGACCGCGACCGCCTGCTGGCCACCGCCCGTGCCGCGGTGGCGGACGCGCTGGGGGCCGCCGTCGCCGAGTCGGCGGACGACCCGGAGTTCACCTTCCACACCGGACAGGACTGGGTGGTCCGCTTCGCCGAGTGCGCCGAGCCGTCCGTCTCCGAGCTGGGCGTCATGGTGGTCTTCGAGGGCCACGAGGTGACCGAGGTCGACGACCTGGCGGACGCCGGCTAGTCCTCCGACTTGACCTCGCGCATCGTGAGGTGCGAGTCGACGCGGGCGATCGGCGGCAGGCTCATCACCTTCTCCACCAGGAACTTCTCGTACGCCTGCGAGTCCTCCACGAGCACGCGCATGAGGTAGTCGGGGCGGCCGAAGAGCCTGCGGCACTCGACCACCTCGTCGTAGGAGCGCAGCAGCGCCTCCAGTTCGTCCACGGTCTCGCGGTCGTTGACCTTGATCTCGGCGGTGACGATCACCTCGAACCCCCGGCCCGTCGCGGCGAGGTCCACCCGTGCCCGGTAGCCGGTGATGATCCCGGCGTCCTCCAGCCGCTTCACCCGGCGCAGGCACGGCGGCGGCGTCAACCCGACCCGCTTGGCCAGCTCGACGTTGGTCAGCCTGCCGTCCTGGCGCAGGTGGAACAATATTTCCCGATCCACCGAATCCAGTGACACTTTGTTGCCCACGGGACCATTCTACGGACACAGGACGACACCACATTACGTCCGTTTCGAAATATGGTTTCCCCCATGCCCCGATTCGCGTTCGCCATCCGCCGGGCGGTCCAGGACACCAGGTCCGTGAGCTTCGCCTACCTCGCCCTCGGCGCGACGCTGGGGGTCCTGGTCGTCCACTCCGGGCTGGAGTGGTGGTGGGCGACGGTGTTCACCGCGTTCGTCTACGCGGGTTCGCTGGAGTTCCTGCTCGTCGGCCTGGTGGT
>DATMCA010000847.1:0-2255 GCA_035559015.1 Umezawaea sp.
GGACAACGTCATCACCCAGGTGCGCCACACGGACGACGACATCGACGGGATCCGGTTTTTCGGCGACGGGTTCAAGGTGCTGCACAACACGGTGCGTGACCTCGAGGGCACCTCCGACATCGGCGACTCGCACGTCGACTGCATGCAGACCTACGCGACCTCGCAGCCGGGCAGCTCGGACGTGCTGATCCAGGGCAACCGCTGCGAGGGGATCCGGGCCCAGTGCCTGATGGCGGAGGGCCCGGACGACGAGGGCGGCTCGGGCGAGGGGGAGAGCCGCGGCTGGCTGTTCGACCGCAACTACTGTGATGCGTACGCCGCGGCGCAGTCGGTGGCGCTGGAGGACATCCAGGACGTGGTCATCACGAACAACGAGATGGTCGGCGAGGGGAACAAGGCGTTCGCGCTGGGCAAGGACTCCACCGGCACCGTGGTGCGGGACAACCGGATCGGGCCTGGCTACGGCCGGGAGATCGGGTTCGATCACCCGTCCGCCCGTGAGGGATACCAGGGTCCACCCGCCCGGTAGATCGTTCGACGCCGCGGGCACACGGATGCTCGTCGGGCCCCGGTCGATCGGCCAGGAGCTCGCTGCGCCACGGGGCGGACGGTGGCTTCGCGCCCGACCGGCGCACGCGACACGGCGACCCCATTGCGCCGGATCTGCCCCACCGCCCGGGTAACATCCAATCCGGTTTCGGAACGGAATGGATCGGTCGGGTCGACTCCCGGGTCGACGCTGGACCGCAGCCGAAGACAGAGACCGAATTGCACGAATGTCCGGCTTGCCTTTTTTGGTGCCATTAAGAGCTGGCTTCTCCGATCCTGAGCGGGAGCAGACGCGTGGAAAGAACTTGCGCCGAAGAAGCCTCGACAGCCCTGCTGGGGTGTGTCCGATGCGCGTGACCGAGCGTCGGCCGATGGCCGTCGTGCTGGGTGCGCGCGTCATCGAGGTCGTGCGGTCGCTGGCGATGGCGGACATCCCGGTCGGGGTGGTCACCCCGACCGGCGACCCCGCCCGCTGGTCCCGCTACGCCCACAACGTCATGACGTGGGACTGGATGCAACCCGCGGAGCGGCACGACGAGGCCCTGACGGACCGCCTTGTCGAGTTCGCCCGGCGGCAGCCTGCCCCGCCGGTGCTGATGTACTGCTCCGACCAGTCGATGGTCTTCGTCTCCCAGCACCGGGAGCGGCTGGCCGAAGGCTTCCGCTTCATCGTCCCCGACGCCGGGCTCGTCGAGGCGATGGAGGACAAGGCACAGTTCGTCGCCCTGGCCGCCGCGCGGTCGCTCCCGGTCCCGCCGACGGTGGTCCTGGACCAGTTCCTGCCGGATCCCCCCGATGAGCTGCTCGACATCGGGCTCCCCCTCATCATCAAGCCGACGGCCCGCGACAGCACGTGGGTGACGGCCGTCGGCAGCTCCACCAAGGCGCTGCGGATCGAGACCAAAGAGGAGCTGCTGGAGTTCTGGCCGCGGCTGCGCGGGCTGAGCAAGCCGGCCGTCGCCCAGGAGTGCATCCCCGGGCCCGAGACCGCCGTGGTCAGCCACCACGTCTACGTCGACGAGAAGGGCGAGGTCGCGGGCGAGACCGGTCGGAAGATCCGGACGATCCCCGCCGAGTACGGGCACACCAGCTCCCTCACCATCACCGACGACCCGGAGGTCGCCCGGCTCGGCCGCGAGGTGTGCGCCGCCCTCGACCTGCGGGGCGTTGCCAAGCTCGACTTCAAGTACGGACCGGACGGGCGCCTCTACCTGTTCGAGATCAACGCGCGGCTCACGCTCTGGGCACACCCGGGCGCGCGCGCCGGGGTGAACCTTGCCGCGATCATGTACGCAGACCTCACCGGCGCCCCCCGTCCGGAGCCCCGTACGACCCGCGCCTGCCTGGACTGGGTGCACCCCAAGGACGTGCTCGCCGCCCGCGCCAACGGGATCTCCATGGCCGAGTGGCTGAGGTGGATGTGGCGTACGCACCCGGTCACCGGGGTGTGGCGGTGGGACCACCCGGGGCCGCTGCTCGGCATGCTCGCGGTTCGGGTCAAGGGCGCCGCCCTGGGTACGTCGGCCGCGACCCCGGACTGAGCATGCGCATCGGCTTGTTGAGCGACGTCCATGCGAACCTGTTCGCGCTGCGGGCAGCGGTTGCCCGGTTGCGGGCCGAGGGGGTCGACGCCTGGGTGTGTGCGGGCGACCTCGTCGGCTACGGCGCACACCCCAACGAGTGCGTCGAGACGATCGCCGAGCTCG
>DATMCA010000848.1:0-2696 GCA_035559015.1 Umezawaea sp.
GCCAGCCGAGGCACAGCCAGCCGAGGGTGACGACGCCGTTCGGGAGCCCGATCAGTTCGGCCAACTCGTCCGGCTCGAACAGCGTCACCCAGCCGACCCCGAGCCCTTCGGCACGCGCGGCCAGCCACAGGTTCTCGATGGCGCACGCACAGCTCCACAGGTCCGTGTCGACGAACGTCGCACGGCCGAGCACGCCCTGTGGCGCGGCCCGGCGGTCGCAGCAGACCACGACGCCGAGGGGCGCCTCGCGAATGCCCTCCAGTTGCAGGTCCAACAACCGACGAGCGGCGTCGGGGTCCATCATCGCGGCCTGCCGCAACCGTTGTCGGTCCGCCATGAGCGCCGCCCGCTCCCGCCGCGCCGCTTCCCGCACCACGACGAACCGCCACGGCTGGCTGTGCCCGACCGACGGCGCGAGGTGCGCCGCCCCCAGCACGCGGTTCACCAGGTCCGGGCCGACCGGGTCGGGCCGGAAGCGCCGTACGTCCCGCCGTGCACCGAGCGCCGCGTACAGAGCCTCCCGCCGCTCCTCCGGGAACGCCCACCCGGCGGGATCACCAGCGCGCCCCGCCGCGGTGGTCACGTCGCCGATCAGAGGTACCGGACGCTCCCAAACCACCTGGCCATCCTACGTCAGCACGGCGCCGTGACCCCCGACTGCCTGGACCACCGGTCAGGCGGGTAACCGAACGGTGTGACGACGGCGAGATCCGGGACCCGTCCTGGAATCCGCTGACCACGAAGTGGTCGTGGAGTCCGGGGCACCTCGGCGTCGGCTCTGACTCGGACGAACGGAAGACCGGAAATCGGGCCACTTGTGGAGGTTCTGGTCCGCGCTCGTCCCGTTGGCCAGGCGCCGCGGTTCCACGTGCGAGGAGTCATTCGGGCGATGTCGCGGAAACCGGTGGAGCCTCGAAGGGCAGGTTCCGCAACAGCGCGGTCGCCCGTGCCCTGCTCGCGTGATCGCTGCCGTAGACGGCGATCATCTGGAGGGCTCGTCGGGCGTCGGGGTTCCCGGCTTCGGCTGCGGCGATGACCTCGGGCTCGCGGGCGGTGTGCGCACCGCTGTCGTAGTCGACGACGGTGAGCGGGAGTCGGCGCCAGTAGTACGAGAGAGGATCGCCCCGTCCACCGCTCGGCCAGGTGCGGTAGATGTCGTCCCAGGACTTGCCGTCGTCGAACTCCAGGCTTCCGGGGCACACCGGGTCGCTCACCGGCTGGTAGCGGCAGTCCGCCGAGATCCTCAGCCGGGGGCCTTCGTTGGCGCTGCCGCTGTGCACCGTGAAGGCGGTGAAGACGATCACATCGCCGGGATTCAAGCGTCCGGTGTGGACGGTGGAGGTGTCGGCCTCGGCCTCCCAGCCGACCATCGAGTTGTTGCTGAGCCGCATCGGGAGCAGTCCCGCGCGATGCGAGCCGGGTAGCACGGTCAGCGCGCCGGTGCCCGGCTCGACCGGAACCAGCGGGGTCCAGACGGCGAGCGCCCGCTCCGAGCCCTGGATACCGGGGTAGTCCTGGTGCCAGCCGGTCTCCGGGGGCGTGGTCGCGCACCGGGGGTGCACGACCCGCAGGACCTTGCGAGGGTGGACCAGGACCGGTTCGTCGAACAAGCCGGACAACACGGTGAGGAGCGCAGGGCTGTGCATCAGGGCGTGGAGGTCGCGGTCGCGCCACATCCGGTCGTGCACGGCGACGTAGTCGGGATCCGGCCACCACGCGGTCGCGCGGCGGTCCGCCAACGGGAGTTCGGCGCCGTTCGTCGGCAGGACCCAGCCTGCTTCTCGCGCCAGAGCGAGGATGTGGTCGCGAACCGCCGCGACGCGCGACTCCGGCAGCAGACCGCGCAAGCAGAGGTATCCGTCCTCGGCGAGCCGGGAGGCCAGTGCGCGCGTGTCGCCCACCGATGAGGTGGAGTCCGTGAACGGGACCGATTCCATCGCAGCCTCCCCTGCGTGCGACGCAAGCCGTGGAGGCCAGACGGAGCAGTCGGGAGCGGTATCACCAGCGGAACATCGATCTGGTCCTCGGAACAATGCTACCGAGCCCTGGCGGGGGTGGTACAGATAATCAGGTTCCACCGATGACTGCGAGCCGGGACTTGATCATTTGGGGGGTGCTCGGAATGCCGGATCTCGGCCCAAGCGCGCTTGGCAGGTCGCTCAGGCAGGCGGTAGGGGGTTTGTCGGTGCCCCCTATAGTGCACGGCCATTCGAGCACGTGGCACGACGGCGGGGTCGCGCTGTTGTCCACGGAAGGCGAGATCGTCGCCCTCTCGTCGGAACGGGTCGGCGAGCGCTACAAGCACCACTGGAACTCGGGTCTGGCCTATCACCATCTCCGCGGTATCGACAGCTACGCCGGATCCTTCGGCGGCGAGCACGACTACTACGTCGACAACTCCGTCGGATTGGTGCCCTGCGACCACCATCTCTACCACGCGGCCAGCACGTTTTTCGGGTCGGGCTACGACGAGGCCGCCGTGCTGGTCCTGGACGGGCAGGGCGAACTGGACGGGCACCTGGCGACCACGTCCATCTGGCACGGCGTCGGGCCGGACCTGCGCCTGGTGGAAGAGCTGAACCCGTCCTCGGGTCCGTTCGCCGCGGAGTCGATCGGCCACTTCTACACGGCGGTCGGGGCACTCGCGGGTATGCGGGAGCTCTACGCCGAGGGCAAGACGATGGCATTGGCGGCCT
>DATMCA010000849.1:0-11459 GCA_035559015.1 Umezawaea sp.
CGCGGTGGTGCCGATCCGGCGGCCGTGGTCCAGGTAGCACAGGGCGGTGGCGACGAGTTCGTGGTGGAACGTGCTCTTGGGGTTGAGCGCGTGGAGGAAGGCGTCGGCCAGGGTGTTGGCCATGGTCGGGTTGGCGGACAGCGCGGTTTCGGCGGCGAGGTCGGTCAGCGGGTGGACGCCGCGAGCCCCGCGCGTCGACGCTACGGCCAGGGCTCGTGAGCACATCGGGTACATCCCGCGCAGCGACGCCACCGGGAGGGCGGGGGAGACCACGAGGAGCGGTCCGTCCGGCCAGGACGGCGGCTGGTGGCTCACGCCCGCCAGCCGTCCCTCGACCAACCCGTAGACGCCGCCGAAACCATGCAGGCGCTGCTCCAACGACCTGGCGTGGCTCGGATCCGTCACGTCGGAGACCACGCAGTGGTACCGGCCGTCCAGGTGGAGCCCGACCCGGTGCAGCACGGCGGGCTCGGGGAGGGGACCGTCCGGGACCAGCAGGCCGCGCAGCACCTGGGTGTTGAGGTCGCGGGTCGTGCGGGACAGGCGCGACTCGGCGGTGTGGTAGCTGCTGATGATGTGCCGCTCCACCGCCGCGACGTAGGAGTCCACGTCCACGATGAAGTCCAGGATCGTGGTGTCGTCGACCCCCGTCGCACGGGCGAACTCCACACCCGCGCGGATCACCTCGGCGCGGCCCGCGTGCACGCCGCGCAGCAGCCCCGCGATCGAGACGCCCTGGGCCGCGCGGTCGGCCCCCAGGGCCTGGGCGGCGGAGAAGTCGCCGTCCCCCCGTTCGAGGTGCGCCGCGCCCTCGGCGAGCAGCGTGGCGATGTGCCTGCGGTTCTCCGCCTCCGGCAGGCGGGCGACCTCGGGGGAGTTCTCGCGGGCGGCCTCGACGACCCTCGCCACGACCTCCTCGTCGGCGGCCATCGCGCCCATCACCCGCAGCGCGATCTCGGTCATCCGGTCATCCCGCACAGCACCTCCGGGACGTCGTTGTGGATGGGGCACAACGGGATCGACGGCGATTGGTGGCACGACCCTAGCCCTCGTCGGGCCCTCCCTGGTTACGTGACTACTCGACAGTAACCGTCCGGACCACCCTGCGGTCGCCGCCGTCGACCAGTCACACCTTCCCGTTCCCCTGAAGGGCTCAACGATGAGTTCACCTCACAGCAGGAACATCAGCCGTCGCCACCTCCTCGCGGCCGGGGGTGCCATCGCCGCGACCACCACCATGAACACCCTGGGCCTCGGCCAGGCCTCCGCCGCGCCCAGGGTCGACGCCGACGTGATCGTCGTCGGATCCGGTCTCGCGGGGCTCGTCGCGACCTCCGAGCTCGCCGCCGCGGGCAGGCGGGTCCTGCTGCTGGACCAGGAACCCGAGGCGAGCCTGGGCGGCCAGGCCTTCTGGTCGTTGGGAGGGCTGTTCTTCATCGACTCCGCCGAGCAGCGTTTGGCGGGCATCAAGGACTCCCTCGACCTGGCCCGCGGCGACTGGTTCAACACCGCGGGCTTCGACCGGGGCGTCGACAACCCGCTGGGCGCGGACTACTGGGCGGCGAAGTGGGCCGACAAGTACCTGGAGTTCGCCGCGGGCGAGAAGCGGGCGTGGCTGGCCAAGCTCGGCCTGAGCTGGGTGCCTATCGTCGGCTGGGCGGAACGCGGCGGGCAGCTCGCCGACGGGCCGGGCAACTCCGTCCCCCGCTTCCACCTGACGCTCGGCACCGGCCCCGGCGTCATGGAGCCCTTCGAGAAGCTCGTGCGCGCCGCCGTGGCACGGGGCCTGGTCACCTTCCGCTTCCGCCACCAGGTCGACGGGCTCATCACCACCAACGGCGCCGTCACGGGCGTGCGCGGCAGCGTCCTGCAACCCAGCAGCGCCGCGCGCGGCACCCCGAGCTCCCGCACCAAGGTCGGCGACTTCGAGCTGTACGCCCCGATGGTCATCGTCACGTCGGGCGGCATCGGCGGCAACCAGGACCTCGTCCGGCGCAACTGGCCCGCTCGGCTCGGCGCGCCGCCCACCCGGATGATCACCGGCGTGCCCGCGCACGTCGACGGCCGCATGCTCGCGATCAGCGAGCTGGCCGGGGCCCGGCTGGTCAACCCCGACCGGATGTGGCACTACACCGAGGGGTTGACCAACCACAGCCCCATCTGGCCCGGCCACGGGATCCGCGTGCTCGCCGCGCCCTCGTCGCTGTGGTTCGACGCCACCGGCCGCCGCTTCCCCAACCCCGGCGTGCCCAGCTACGACACGCTCGGCACCCTGGAGCTGATCCAGCGCTCCGGGCACCCGCACTCGTGGTTCGTGCTGAACAAGAAGATCATCGACAAGGAGTTCGTGCTCTCCGGGTCCGAGCAGAACCCCGAACTCACCAGGAAGGACCTCATCGCCTACCTCGCGAGCCGGTTGCTCAACAGCACACCCCCGCCGGTCAAGGCCTTCATGGACCGGGGCGAGGACTTCGTCGTCGCGAACTCGCTGCCGGACCTGGTCGCGGGCATGAACAGGATCGCGGGCGGCAACCTGGTCGACGTCGAAGCCCTGCGCAGGCAGATCACCCTGCGGGACCAGCAGGTCGACAACCCCTTCACCAAGGACGCCCAGATCATGGGCATCCGGAACTCGCTCGCCTACAGCGGTGACCAACTCGCCCGCACGGCCCCGCTGCACAAGATCCTCGACCCGTCGGCGGGGCCGCTCATCGCGATCCGGATGAACATCCTCACCCGCAAGACCCTCGGCGGCTTGCAGACCGACCTGTCCGGGCGCGTGCTCGGCGCCAACGGGCAACCCGTTCCCGGCCTGTACGCGGCGGGCGAGGTCGCGGGCTTCGGCGGCGGAGGTGTGCACGGATACCGTGCGCTGGAGGGGACCTTCCTCGGCGGCTGCCTGTTCACCGGCAGGCAGACCGGGCGCGCCGCCGCGGCGGAGAGCGCCTGACGGACCGACACGGGTGTGGCCCGGTCGACGTCGACCGGGCCACACCGATCAGGTCACGCCTCGGTCCGGTAGCGCGCGCTGGTGGCGTGCCACTCGAAGCCGCCACCCATCCACGCCCGTAGCCCGCGCAGGAACCGCTGCAACTGCGGCGAGGGCACCGACTGGAGTTTTCGGTGCGCGGCCTGGAAATCGCGGACCAGTCCGTTGTGGACGTCCACCGTGACCTCGATCGCCTCCTCGATCGAGCAGTCCCGGTCCGAGGCGACCTGGAGGACCATGTTGCCCGGCGGGTTCTCGTCCGCCAGGTCCTTGGTCACCGAGAACAGGTCGTTGACGAGCACGGCCGCCGTCCCGGCCTGGATCGCGGCCCGCCGCACGTGCGGCTCGTAGTAGACGTTCGAGTCCAGCTCGTAGCCGCCGAGCACGTCGATGAGGGTCATCGACGTGTAGAAGCTGTCGTGCTGCCTGGCCGCGAGGTACTCCCACGCGGGCGGTTTCTCGCCCTTGTGCTTCCAGGCGGCGTAGGCGGTCCAGCTCACGAACATCGCGAACGTGGAGTAGCAGATCCGCTGGAACTGGGCGGGACTGCCGTAGCGCGCCAGGTAGTCCATGCCGGAGCGCAGCGCGACGAGCACCTTGTCGTCGCGCAGCGCCCCGTCGAGTTCACGGGTGAACCCGCCCGCGTCGGGCAGCGGGTCCATGGCCGCCATCGCCAACGCCAGGCGTTGGGGGAGTTCGGCCGGGACGGCCCCGAGCGCGGTGTCGTCCGCGTAGAGGTCGTCCGCGGCCCACCACGCGGCGTTGAGCCTGGCCGAGATGAGCAGCCGGTCCGGGTCGTCGCAGTCCGGGTGGGCGAGCACGACCAGCCTGCCGAACTCCGCCCGCCCGAGCTGCTCGGCCTCCTCGGCCGAGAACCCGCACCCCTCCGCCCACTCGGCCAGCCGCCGGTCGACCTCCTTCCCGAGGGTGTCGTCGATGCGCTCGGGCAGCGGGCAGTACAGCGGTGTCGCCGTCCCGGCGCCCCACGGCCGGTGCGCGTACGCGGGATCGGGCCCCGTCTCGGCGTGGCGCGAACCGAGCTCGGGATCGCTCCCGAGCCGGGCCGCGAACCGCGCGGCCGAGGTGCCCAGACCGGTGAACGTGGACAGGGTGTGGCGCAGGTCCGACATCGCTTCAGTCTCTCCAGTGCCTCGGCCGGGACGGCCTCAGATGCGGTCGGCGGCGATGAGCAGGTAGTGGAAGCTGCCCTCGCGGTACGCGGTGAGGAACGGGTCCTCGATGCCGGTGGCCACCGACGACTTCGCGCGCAGCTCCCAGTACGGGATCGTCTGCGCGGTCAGGTCGACCACCGAGATCGGCACGAGGCCGTTGGCCGTCATGGCCTTGAAGTACGCGCTGCGCGGGTGGATGTTGCAGGTGTAGTGCTGGTCGATCTGGGCGACCGCCTTGGACCGGCCGCCGGTGACGTCGTTGTAGCAACCGGTGATCGTGACGTACCGCCCGCCGAACCGGAGCTGCCGCGCGTGTTCGGCGAACAGCTCGTTCAGGTCGACGTACATCGTGCTCTCGTTGTTCCAGATGGCCTGCCGCGAGCCGCTCTCGAAGCCCGTGTCCAGCATGTTGCGGAAGTGGTAGCGCACCTTGTCGTCCACGCCCCGCAGCGCCGCCTGGTCGTTGGCGAAGTCGACCTGCTTCTGCGAGATCGACACCCCGTCGACCTCGCAGCCGAACCGCTGGTTGGCCATGATGCTGGAGCCGCCGCGCCCGCACCCGGCGTCCAGCAGCCTGTCCTCGGGCCGGATGTCGCCGAGGTGGTCGAGCAGCACCTCCGCCTGCGCCGTCTCCAACCGGTGCATCTCGGCGATGATCCGCGCCTCGCGGGTGTCCTCCGGGCCCTCCAGCACCGAGAGGTCGACCTCGCCGATCCCGTAGTGGTGGTGGTACAGCCCGTCGACGTCGCCCAGGCGCAGGTTGACCGGGTCCTTCTCGGCGTTCCAGTACGACGCGACGGACTTCTGGTAGGCGGTGCGGAGGACTTCGGCGGGCTCGGTGCGGACAGCGGTCACAGGAGTGGGTCCTTTCCTAGGGGGTTCGGGAAAACGCGTGCCTGGCCGGTTCCGCGAGCTAGTCCTCGCGGCTGACCTCGGCGGCGTCGAGCACGGCCAGCGCGTCCGGCACCAGCACGGCGGCGGAGTAGTACGTGCTGACGAGGTAGGAGGTGATCGCCCGGTCGGAGACGCCCATGAAGCGGACGTTCAGGCCGGGCTCGTACTCTTCCGGCAGCCCGACCTGGCGCAGGCCGACCACACCCCGGGTCTCCTCACCGGTGCGCATCAGCAGCACGGAACTGGTGCGGGTCGGGCTGACGGGGATCTTGCCGCACGGGTAGATCGGCACGCCCCGCCACGAGAGCCGGTCGCGACCGTCGGGGCCGGTGTCGTTCGGGTGGACACCGGCCTTGGTGCACTCGCGGAAGAACGCGGCGATCGTGCGCGGGTGCGCCAGGAAGAAGCCGGGGTCCTTGCTCACCAGGGAGAGCAGCGCGTCGAAGTCGGCCGGGGTCGGCGGGCCGGTGCGGGTCGGGACGCGCTGGGCGAAGTCGGCGTTGTGCAGCAGACCGAAGTCCCGGTTGTTGACCAGCTCGTGCTCCTGGCGCTCGCGCAGCGCCTCGATGGTCAGCCGGAGCTGCTGCTCGTACTGGTCCATCGGCTGGTTGTAGAGGTCCGCGACGCGGGTGTGCACCCGCAGCACGGTCTGCGCGACGCTCAGCCCGTACTCGCGCGGGGTGCTCTCGTAGTCGACGAAAGCCGTGGGCAGCAACGGTTCCCCGGCGTGCCCGGACGCGATGTCGATCGCGGACTCGCCGAGGTCGTTCACCGCTTCGGCAGGCTCGGAGGAGCGCTCCACCTGAGCCCGCAACGACTCCGACCGCCCCAGCAGCTCCTCGAAGTCGCGGCGGGACAACGTCAACGCCGTGCCGCCGGTGATCGCCTTCGCGGTGAACTCCGAGAGCGCGTCGGCCGAGCGCAGCACCTCCGCGCCGAAGTGGTCGCCGTCCTTGAGCACGCCCAGCGCCGCCTCGCCCTCGTACGCGCCGGGCCCGGACTTGGCGACCTTGCCGTGCGCGATCAGGACGACCCGGTCGGCCCGGTGCCCGAACTCGGCCAGCACCTCACCCGGCTCGAACTCCCGCTGCGCGAAGCGCCGCGCCAACTCCGATAGCACCTCCGCGTCGGCGTACCCCCGCAACGGCGGGAGTTCCGCCAGTTCGGCGGGCACGACCCGCACCACCGCGCCGGTCTTCTCGAACGTCACCCGCCCGTCGCCGACGGCGTAGCTGAGCCGCCGGTTGACCCGGTACGTGCCGCCGTCGACCTGCTTCCACGCGAGCAGCCTCAGCAGCCAGCGGGACGAGATGCCCCGCATCTGCGGGACCGACTTGGTCGTCGTCGCGAGGTTGCGCGCGGCGGCCCTGCTCAAGCTCGACAGGAGTCGCGAGGCGCCGGGGGAGGCGGTGTCGGATTCGGTCGCGGTCACAGGGGGGAGCCACCAATCGATAGGCGTGCAATGGAAACCGGGGAACCGCCGGGGAAGCGGACGTCGAATTCCCGGAGCCGATGTCGCTTGATCGAAGATAGCAAGCCTTAACGCCGGTGCAATGACACTTTCGGGGCACGCGGGACATCACTCGAATGCGGTGTCACCGATCAATTCACGTCGAGTGCGCGGTGATGTGGTGGCTGTCCGGGAATACCTGAACGGCCCAGTGACCATCACCGCTTGGTGGGGCGCGGTGGTGATATCCGTAGTCGAATCCCCGCGAAACGCCCACCGATTCACGCCTGCGCCGGGTGCCGTCGAGCGGTTTTTTCCGAAACGGCGGCGTTCTTCGGGGACGGCGAATCCGAAGTCGGTAACGCCCGTCGTCCGGTTGCGCCCGGAACCGCGTGTTCGCGGTGTTCGTGTTTGTTCGGCACCGTTCCGAACAGCGCGAACGGCCGTGGAGCGCGACGCGGACGACGCCTTCGACCGCGACGCGATCCGCGGTGCTCGGACGCGTGGTGAACCCGAATCGACGATCGACGCGCCACCCCGCTCGGACCATCCTGGTACCCGTGGACCGACCTGAGGGATCGTCGTGGCGACCTGATCCCGCGACGTCCTCCACCACCGACTTCGTCGACACCCTGCGCAGGCTGCGGGAGTGGTCGGGCCTGACCTACCGGGAGCTGGAGGGCAAGGCGGCCGCGGACGGCTCCGTCCTCCCACCCAGCACCATCGCCTCCACGCTCGGCCGGACGACGCTGCCGCGCGAGCAGTTCGTCGACGCGTTCGTCCGGGCCTGCGGTCTCGACGACGACGGGGTCAAGCGGTGGGTCGAGGCCCGCCGCCAGCTCGCCGGGGGAGCGGTCCCGCCCGCCGCGGAACCGGTCGAGGCCGACCACCGCGTGCCCCGCAAGGTGATCGCGCTGGTCGTGGCCGGCGCCGTCAGCCTGCTGGGCGGCCTCGGTCTCCTGGGCTACGCCACGTTCGGTCCGCTGAGCGCGGGATCGGCACCCGCACCCCCGTTCGAGCAGCCGGGGAGGCGGGTGCCGCCGGTGGACGGCCTGCCGATCAACGACGTCGGCAGCTGGGCGCTGATCCACCCGTTCCGCACCCCGGACCTGTGCGTCACCGAGGGAACCGACCGCTCCGGGCGGTACCGGTCGGAGGTCGCGGCCCAGCGCCCGTGCGCCACGCTGCCGCGCACGTACCTCGAACCGCTGGGGGACGGCACCGTGCAGGTCCAGTGGCACCACCCGGTGCACGGCGTCGGCTGCCTCACGGTGATCGACTCCGGCGCCGGGCGGGACCTGGTCGAGCCCCGCGACGACTGCGCGACCTTCCTCCGCGCGCAGAGCTTCCACCTCGACCCCGTGCAGCCGAACCTGTTCCGGCTGCGCCTGGCGGGAACGGACGACTGCCTGGGTCCGCGCGACGAAGGGCTGGAGGAGGGCGTCGAACTGATCAGGGAGCCGTGCTCGGCGTCGCCGGCGCAGCGGTTCGCCGTGGAACTCCGCCAACCACCGGGTTGACGGCACCGGACGACCGACGCCGACCCCGGTCACGGCGGGGGCAGGAGCGCCGCCAGGCCTTCCACCACCGCCAGGTGGAGGTTGACCAGCTCGTGGCCGGAGGGGACCTCACGGTAGCCGCGCACGTCGTAACCCTTGTCCCGCAAGGTTTTGTGGAACGAGTCCGCGGCGCTCACCCAGGTGGTCCCCGGAAGCGTGCCGGGGAGGCCGACCGGAACGTCCTCCAGGCTCCCGACCGTCAGGTAGACGGCGGTGTCGCGGGTCGGGGCCTCGGCGTACCGCCGGATCAGCCAGCCCTCGGGCTCGGTGCCGGGGGCCGGGGTGAACCAGAGCGCGGCGGACATGGGCAGCGCCGCGCCGAAGGCGTCCGGCCGGGTCAGCGCCACGTGAGCGGCGGCCAGACCGCCGAGGCTGAAGCCCGCGATGACCCGCCGCGACTTCGGCGGCACGCCGTAGCGCTCGCCGAGGAACGGGAGCAGGTCGTCCGCGAGCGCGTCGGCCAGGGCGGGGCCGCAGGCGAACTCCGCGGTGCGCGAGGTCAGCGACCTGTTGTGCCGGAACGCCACCCGCAGCGGCGGCAGGGTGCCCGCCCCGATCGCGGCGTCCAGCCCGCGGTGGACCCCGCCGCGCAGCGCCACCTCCCCGTCGAGCAGGACGACCAGCGGCAGCACGTCGGTCGGGTCGGTGCCTGCCGGTTGGTACAGGCTGATCCGCCGGCCGTCGACGTCGTGCTCGTCGAGCCGCGGCGGGACGTCGGCGGGCAGCGGGACGTACGGGCTGTCGGGCAGCACCAGCACCGAGTCGACGACCTCCTCGTCGCCGACGACCACCTCCCACGGCATCCGGTCCGGGTTGTGCGGGTCGGGGGTGTTCGCGGCCTCCAGGGCCGTCCGGTGCGCCGCCGCCCGGTCCTCGTCGAGGTGCACGGCCGGCAGTTCGGCCCCGGACTCGAAGTCGGCGGGCGGGTCGTGCAGGAAGCCGTACGCCACGGCGGTGTCGGACCTGGCCCGCACGGTCGCGTGCCACACGTCGGTGCCCGCGATCCGCCGCATCGGCTCGGCTTCCCGGTGCTGGGGCAGGCGGAGCAGCTTCGTGCGCAGCGACACCGAGTCGACGTCGGCGACGTGCACGAAGGTCACGTCGACCTCGGTGGGCGAGACCCGTTACCAGCGGGCCGCCCGCGGAGCGGAGGTCGGCGGTCAGGGATTCCAGCGCGGTTCGCGGATCGGCGGCGGTGTCGCTCTCGAAGCGCCGCAGCCGCGCGTTGACGGGGGTCATGTCGGTCTCCAACCGGTGGTCGAGGTCAGGCGTCGGCCCGCATGTGCTCCAGCGCCCAGGTCTCGAAGCTGGTGAGCGGGATGCCGAGGTCCTCGGCGTACCGGGGCCGAGCGGGCTGCTCGGCCACGTTCATCCAGTCGTGCGAGGCGCCCATCGGGGGCATCCCGGCGTCGATCGCCTCCTGGACGGTCATGTCCGGCGCGGCCAGCGGGGTGCCCAGCGCGCGGGACAGGACCTCGGCGATCCGGGCCATGGACAGGTGGTCGCTCGCCAGTTCCAGCTCGACCCGGTCGAACCGCTCGGGGTCGGCGATGGCCGCGGCGGCCGCGACGCCGATGTCGTGCACCGCGACCAGTGCCAGCCGGGTCGGGGGCTTGAGGACGCTGACCAGCCCGCCCTCGACGCCGCGCGGGAACAGGAAGGCCATGGACGGCAGGAAGTTGTCCATGAAGAAGCCCGGCTTCAGCAGCGTCCAGCGAGGGAAGTCCGCGGCGCGGAGTTCGTCCTGGATGGCGGCCTTGGCGGTCATCGTGTGCTCCACCGCCGCCCACCGACCCTCGGCCCAGCCGGGGGTCTCGGTGTGCTGACCGGCGCCCGTGACGGACGTGTGCACGAACTGCGGCACGCCGGCGGCCTTCGCGCCCTGGATGAGGGTGACGCCCTGGGTGACCTCGTCGTCGTGGTCGAAGCCCTCGCCGGTGAACGCCGGCATCTGGACGGAGAAGACGGCGCGGACGCCCTTCGCCGCTCGGACGACGGAGTCGCGGTCGAGGAGGTCGCCGCCGACCAGTTCGACGCCGAGCGCCTCGACGGCCTTGGCCCGGTCGCTCCCGGGGTCGCGGACCAGGGCTCGGACGGGGATGCCCGCCGCGAGCAGGGCGCGGGTGGTGGCGCCGCCCTGCCTGCCGGTGGCGCCGGTGACCAGGACGGGTGCGGACTCTGCGGACATGGGTGCTCCTGGGGTGGCCGTCGAGTGAAACGGCGGGGTCCGCCGCTTAGCTGGACGCGACGATACGGCGGGGCCCGCCACTTAGCAAGCCCGGCGGTGCCCGCAAGGGGTGGCGGTGGTGGAAGTGGTTGCGCGGCAACGGGTCGAGGGCGTGTGCCGGGCCGTTGGAGAGGAGGTGTCGATCGTCGCTCAGGAGGGGCGGGCGAGTCGCCCGGCGCGGATCGCGCTAGGCGCCGGCGGCCGGGTAGTCGAGACCGGTGGACAGCAGGTCGAACGCCCGTCCGACCAGTTCGGCGTCCGGCGCGTCGCGATCGGTGGCGCGCCAGGCGTTGACCGCCGTCCGCACGGCGCACAGCACGACCGACGCCACCAGGTGTGGACGTGGCTCGGTGGCCGGGTCGACGCCCATCCGGGCGCCGATCAGCCGCGCGACCTCGTCGAGCCGGGCGGCACCCCGCTCCAGGCACGCGGCCATCAGCGACGGGCTGGTCGAGATCAGGTCCTGCATGCGCTGGTGGCGGTCCTGGGCCGCGCCGGACTCGTAGTCCCGCAGGACATCCAGCGCGGCTCGGCGCATCCCGGTCAGCACCGGCACGTCGGCCGGTTGCGCGGCGAACCCGGTGAGCATCGCGGTGATCTGCTCGTCCGCCAGTGCGAGCGCGACGTCCTCCTTGGAGGTGAAGTACCGGAAGAAGGTCCGCGACGAGACCTCGACCGCCTCGGCGATCTGGTCGACGGTGGTGGCGTCGAAGCCGTTGGCGCGGAACAGCTCGTACGCCGCGTCGGTCAGCGCCTCGCGCGTCCGCAGCTTCTTCCGCTCGCGCAGGCCGGGCTTTTCCACGTCACCACGATACGGGGTGCCGGCACGACGCGCCAAGAGTCGGCGGGTGTCTTTTGTCAGTTGACGACAGTTGACGGCCACTGTCAGTATGAGGGCATGCCGAAGCCACCCCCGCCCTCGTCCCCCTACTGGAAGCTCCACCGCCTGCTGGCGCGGATCAACAAGGTGCTGTTCCGCAAGACGCGCGGCCGGGTGGGGGGCAAGTTCCTCGGCGCGCCCGTGCTGCTCCTCGACCACGTCGGCCGTCGGACCGGGCAGGTCCGGACCAACCCGCTGATCTACCTCGACGACGCGCCGCGCCTGGTCGTCGTCGCGTCGAAGGGCGGTTCGGAGGCGCACCCGGCGTGGTTCCACAACCTGGTGGCG
>DATMCA010000850.1:0-10189 GCA_035559015.1 Umezawaea sp.
CGAGCCTGTCGGGCAGGCCGTGGTCGAGCGCGTGGTCGGTGCAGGCGTCGAGCAGCCGCTCCTTGATCTCGGGTTGCGGTCGTCGTCCCACCGGCGCACTTCTTCACGTAGCCGGCGGTACGTCTACCGTCGGTGGGACGACGAACGTGGAGGTGGCGATGAGGGTCGTGTTCGTGCACGGGGCGTGCGTGCGGGACGGTTCGTGGTGGTGGCACCGGATGACCGGGCTCCTGCTGGAGCGAGGGGTGCCGAGCGTGGCCCCGGCGCTGCCGAGCTGCGGGGAGACCGGCGTGCCCGGAGGCGCTGACGGCCCCGGGTTGACCGAGGACGTCGCCGAGGTGCGGCGGGTGCTGGAGGAGAGCGACGAGCCGACCGTCGTGGTCGCCAACAGCTACGGCGGCATGGTGGCGGCGGAGGCGGCCGCGGGCGTGGACGCCGTGCGCCACCTGCTGCTGATCTCCAGCTACCTGCCCGAGGTCGGCCAGAGCCTGTCGGACTTCGGCGACGGCTCCCCCGCCCCGTTCCTCGATGTCGACCTCGACGCCGGGACGTTCGGGGTTCGCCCCGAACTCCTGGTGGACACGTTCCTGCACGACTGCGACGCCGACATCCAGGCGCGGGCCGCGGACCACCTCGCCCGGCAGAGCGTGCGCGTCACCGGGCAAGCGGTCGAAGCCGCCGCCTGGCACCACATCCCCTCGACGTACCTCGTGTGCACCCTGGACAGGGGCACGCCCGCCGCGGTTCAGCACGAACTCGCCCGCAAGGCGGGCCGGGTCGTCGAACTCGACGCAGGCCACCACCCGTTCCTGTCGCGCCCCAACGCCGTCCGCGACCTGCTGCTGGACCTGTGAGTCCGCTACGACCGACCCGAGGGCAGCGCCGCGATGACGAGGCCCGAGAGCGCCGTGCGGGCGTAGGCCAGGCCTTCCGGTGTCGGCAGGCCGAACAGCAGCGGTGAGGTGAAGTCGAGGAGCAGTCGACCGTAGACGACCGCGAGGGCGACGCCGTAGAGGCGGGCGAGGCTGTGCTGGCGGCACAGCGCCACGCCGATCAGCCCGGTGCACACCTGCAACGCCTGCGCCGCGACGGGAAGCGGCAGCAGTTGCAACGAGCCCGCCAAGAACTGCCACGCCCCGGCTATCAGCACGAGCACCTGGGTCCTGGTGAAACCCAGCCGCTCCGTCGCAGTGCTCGGTGGACTGGTCGTGCGCCGCCCTGCACCCCTGGACGGTGGAAGCACCCCGTGAACCTGCCACACCGGCACGGGCGCCGGCAATGACCGACACGCACGGGATCGTTGGCACGGCCCCGGTTCACGAGCTGATCACCGCGTCCCGCGACCCGTCGACCTCGTCGGTCGGGAAGGAGGTCCGGGTGAGGTTCTCGGAGATCCGCCAGACGCGGGCGGCCTCGTCCTCGCCGCGCAACCGGGAGTAGACCTCCTGCTCGGCGGGCGCGCCGGACAGGTGCCCGAGACCGCTGGGACCGTAGAGGCGGCCGCCGCGGGCGTCCGGCGAGGTCGCGGCCATCAGGGCGGGCAGCAGCGCGGACTCGACCGTCCCGAGGAGGATGCCCGCGGCGGAGAGGACGCGGATGAGGCGCCTGCCCGCGGTGTCCCGCGCCCGGCCGACCTCGGGGCGCGCGGCCAGGAGGTTCGTGGGGGCGACGCCCGGATGGGCGAGGTTGCTGGTGATCCCCCAGCCCCCGGCCCGGCCGCGCCGGTCCAGTTCGAGCCCGAACAGGCCGAGCGCGATCTTGGACTGGCTGTACGCGCGACGGCCGTGGTAGGACCGGTCCCAGTTCAGGTCGTCCCAGTTGATGGCGTTCTCGTTCGCGGAGACGCTGATCTGCGAGGTCACCCGAGCCCGTCCCGCGCGCAGCAGGGGCAGCAGGTGGGCGACGAGGGCGAAGTGGCCCAGGTGGTTGCTGCCGAACTGGAGCTCGAACCCGTCGGCGGTGGTCTGCCGGTCCGGTGGGGTCATCACGCCCGCGTTGGCGACGAGGATGTGGATCGGCCGGTTCTCGGCGCGCAGCGCGGTCCCCAGCGCGGCGACCGAGTCCAGCGACGACAGGTCGAGGTCCCGCAGGGACAGAGCCGCTCCTGGGTTCTCCCGCTCGATCTTCGCGATGGCCGCTTCGCCCTTGCGGGGGTTGCGGACGGGCATGACGACCTCGGCACCCGCGGCGGCGAGGCGGGCGGCCAGGCCCAGGCCGACGCCGTCGCTGGCGCCGGTGACGACGGCGAGCTTCCCGGAGAGGTCGGGAACGGTGATGTCCGGTCGGGTGCGTGCCACGTGCTGCTCCTGGTGTCCTCGGGAAGTGGAGGTGGTCCCAGGCTGCGCGTGATCCGCGGGGACATCCACGGCCTCCCGATCCCAGGCGCACCGGGCCGTCGCACGAAGGGGGGATCGACAGGCCCGGGCAGCCGTTCGGCACCGGTGGCACGATGGAGCGGCACCGGGACCAGGGAGGACGCGGCCGTGATCGATCGAGTTGGGCTCGCCGACTTCCTGCGCCGCCGTCGGGAATCGCTCCAACCCGAGGACGTCGGCCTCCCGCGCGGGCAGCGGCGCAGGACCGCCGGGCTGCGCCGCGAGGAGGTCGCCGCGATCTGCCACATCTCCGCCGACTACTACAGCAGGCTCGAACGGGAGCGCGGACCCCACCCGTCCGAGAGCATGATCGCCTCGATCGCGCAGGGCCTGCACCTGTCGCTCGACGAACGCGACCACCTGTTCCGCCTGGCCGGGCACAACCCACCCGCGAGGGGCGCGACCAGCGAGCACATCAGCCCCGGCCTGCTCCGCATCTTCGACCGGCTCGTCGACACCCCCGCCGAGATCGTCACCGAACTCGGCGAAACCCTCCGGCAGACCCCGCTGGGCGTCGCGCTCACCGGCGACACCACCCGGTACACCGGCCCGGCCCGCAGCATCGGCTACCGCTGGTTCACCGACCCGGCCACCCGCGCCCTCTACCACCCCGACGACCACGCCCTGCACGCACGCGTCTTCGTCGCCGGGCTGCGCAGGATGGTCACCCTCCGCGGCCCCGACTCGCGGGCCGCTCACCTCATGGAACTCCTGCTCGCCGACAACGAGGACTTCCGCGCCGTCTGGGACGAGCACGAGATCGGCGTCCACTACAACGGCGTCAAGCGCTACGCGCACCACGAGGTCGGCCTCCTGGAACTCACCTGCCAAACGCTCCTCGACCCGGACCAGTCGCACGCCCTGCTCGTCTACACCGCCGCGCCCGGCAGCGAGAGCTACGAGAAGCTGCGACTCCTGTCGGTCATCGGCCCACAGCACCTCGTCCCGCAGGCTTCTCCGGACGTCTGAACGCACCGGACGCGGTCGACCCGGCAGCCGGTGTGATCGACCCGGCCCGAAGCCGGCCGCCGACAGTCCACAGTGGACTCGATCTGGCCGGGTGCGCACGACCGGAGTCCACCAGCCGGGGCTTCCGGCGCCGCGACGGTCGACAGGTTGTCGCCAACCCCGGAAGTTGAACCACGGGCAACGTCGAGGTGTACTGGAGGTAATGCCGATCGGTGGCACCACGTCGAACGAGGGGGCGCTGTGACCGACCTCGTCCACGGCGGCGACGCCACACCGCTCGGCAGCCTCCCGCTGGGCGACAGCCCGGACCGCGGGGACGTCCGGCGCTGGGTCCGGAGCACGTGTTCCCGACTGGACGTCCACACGCTCGTGGACGTCCTGCTGGTCACCACGGAACTGGTCGACAACGCTTACCGCCACACCGGCAGCCCGTCCGAACTTCGCCTCTCGCGCAGCGGCCTCGGCATCCTGGTCGAGGTCGCCGACGGGGACGAGCACCACCCGGCGGAGTTCCCGAGGTCGGATCAGGCCCTGGCCGGTCGTGGCGTCCAGGTGATGGTCGAACTGGCGACCTCGTGGGGTGTCCGGGTGGAGGGCGCGGGCAAGGTCGTGTGGGCGGTGCTGCCCGTGGTGGAACCCGAGCCGGTACCGCGCTCCGGCTGACCGCGGCCGGTCACCGGGCGGAATCGGCGAATCGCCCCGACAAGCCTGCCGGGCGGAGCTAGGGTGCCGGGCAGGGGGGAACTATGGCGGAAACAGAGGGTGACTGGGGTCTGGGTCCGCCGACGCACCGGGAAGCGGTCGCGGCTCGGGTGTGGCTGGCCAAACGGGGTGCGCGGGTCCACACGCCGAGACCGCTGCTGACGGTCCGGCTGGGCCAGCGGAATCGACGGCGCGTCTGGCTCAAGCACTACGCGATCGTCGTGGTGCCCACCATCGTCTGCGGGGTCGGGTACTCGATGTTGGAGCTGCTGCCGACCGTGAACGGCAGCGAGATGACCGAGGGCGTCACCATCACGTTCCTCTACGTCGCGCTGCAACTCACGGGGTGGCGCACGTGGTCGCGCGTCGACCGCGCACTCGCCGCCCACGAGGAGTTGACCAGCCGCGACCTGCCCCGACCGCCGTGGTGGAAGGTGCTCGGCGGCTGGTACACCGCCGCGACAGCGGTCACCTTCGCCGGTGGAGCGGCCCTGGCCGTGACCGTGTTCGCGACGACTCCCGCCCGGACCTACGCGTGGAGCTGGCTCGGGTTGCTCGCGATCGGCGCGCTCTCCACCGCCGTCGTCCTGACCGGCGTGCTGCGCACGCCGGTCATCGCGGACGACGAGGCCACCCGTGCCGTGGACGACCTGGTGCGCGCCGAGAACGCGACCGTCGCGCTCCCGGCGATGTTCGCCGTGCCGGTGGTCTTCGACCTCTTCGAGGGCAAGCAACCACCGGGGTTCACCGGGGTGCTGATCGGCTACCTGGTGCTCGCCGTCGGGCTCCAAGCCGTCGCCGCGGTCCTCCAATCGCGCCGGGTGCTGCCGCCGGGTGACTACGGCCTTCCCGCCACGAGGCCCGCGGACGACGTGATCGCCAAGGGCTGATTAGGACACGGTCACCGAGTGCTGGAGGTCGTTCAGCCCGGTGGCCGCCTCCCACAGCCCCGCGTTGGCCGTCCGCACGGAGTACTCGGGCCGGGCGGGCAGGAGCGGATCGGCCAGTTCCAGCAGCAGCGCGTAGGTGCCAGGGGCCAACGACGACGGCACCGTCACGGTCTGCGCCACGGTGTGGGCTCCGGGCAGCCACGTGCGGGGGTCGGCGGCGAGCGGGATCCGGGTCACCGCACGGGTTCCGGTGTTGCGCAGCACCAGCGCCACCGAGCGCGGGTTGACGGCCGCCGCGTAGCCGTCGCTGGTGAGTCCTATCCGGACGGTGAGACCCGCGCCGCGCGCGGCCGCGGCCGGGAAGGTGCCGTCGCGCAACGTGAACCGGTAGCCGAGGCGGTTGGTCACGTCCGCCAGGCAGCCCTGGGTGGCCCACGACCGGAGGACGTCCTGGTGGTAGTCGGTGTTCAGGTACGTCCAGTGGAACCGCGACAGCTCGCCCGTGGCCGTGGGGCAGTCCGAGCGGGGCGCGTTGAGCGCGCACGTCTCGCCGCCCATCGGCACCGCGCGGGTCTCGCCCTCCAGGTACGGGTACTCCACCGAGGTGTTCTCGTAGGTGCCGAAGTCGTCCGGACTGGCCAGGAAGCAGTCGTTGTGGTGGCCCAGCCGCCCGCCGGCCGCGTACAGGGTGCGCTTGATCTTGGGCGTCCGCAGCTGCACGGCCCGCGTGGCGGGCAGGACGCTCAACAGCTTGTCCACCACGGCCTTGCGGTTCGCCCAGTCCGCCGAGGTGACCGTGCCCGCGTTGCCGAAGTTGCGGGTGTAGTACCACTCACCCCACGCGCCGATGAAACCCGCCTGCACCACGGAGATCACGTCCGCGTTGGCGGTGAGGTACGGCGCCAGCTGGTCCAGGTGGCCGAGCACCCGGTCCTTCGGCGCATCGTCACCGGCGTCCGACGCCGTGTAGGCGAAGCGCAGCACCACCTTCACGCCCGCGGCGCGCGCGGCGGCGAACTGCCGGCCCAACCGGTCCAACGCGGTCTGCGCGATCGGGGACGCCTTGAACTCCGCGAGGTAGAACACGCACATCACCAGCGTGATGCCCTGCGACGTCCGGTACTGGCGCAGCACGTCGGCGGAGAAGTCCGCCTTGTCGCAGTCCTGGGTGTGGTGGTAGAGCCCGCGTTCCGGGTTGGCGATCGCCTCGGCCGACGGCTGGTAGACCGGACCGCTCGCACCGCCGCTGTAGGTGTGGGTGACCTTCGCGGAGGTCTCCACCGGGGCCTCCACCTGGAACACCACGTCGGCGTCGTTCGGGCTCGCCGACTCGCCGATGTCGGCCCGCTCGACCGTCCACCGGGCCGTCCCGCCCGACGACGTGAACGGCACCGCCTTCACCGCCGTCCACGCCCAACCGCCACCACCGTGCCGGTACAGGGTCCCGTTCTCCAGCAGGAAGTCCGCGCCGACCGCGCCCTGGGCGAACCCCGTGGCCGTGCTGCGGTCCACGTCCACGTACACCCGCGCGAACGCGGGCGCTCCCGTGAACCCGACCTGGTAGGTGACGGTCGTGGCGGTGCTGCTCACCGACGGGCCGGTGATGGTGGCGCCGGCGGGGGTGGCCGCGACGCAGGTGAGGGCGAGCGCCATCACCAGGACTCGCACGATCTTCGGCACGCGTTCCTCCGTTTTCCACCCGCGGCCGTGCCATTAACCCACACTCACCCCGTGCGGTGATCGCCCTCGACGTACGTCTTGAACCCCTTGAGGTAGCTCTGCAAGCGGGCACCGACGACGCCGAGCGCCGAACCGACCGATTCCAGCGCGCCGTCCGGCTCGTAGTCCATGTGCAGGCTGACGCGGGAACGCCCCTCGCCCACCTCGCAGAACGTCAGCGAGCCGCTGTGCCGTGCTCCGGCGGTGGCGCGCCAGCTGATGCGCTCGTCCGGCACTCGTTCGACGATCTCCACGTCGAACTCGCGCTGGAACCCGGCGAAGCCGGTCATCCAGTGGCTGTGGTCGTGGTCGGTCTCCGTCACGTGCTCCACACCGGACATGAACCGCGAGAACGACTCGGGGCTGTCCCACTGGCGGTAGGCGACGGAAGCCGGGACGGCGACCTCGATCGCCTTGTCGTAGATCGGCACGGCGGCCTCCAGGTCGATGACGGGGTCGGACCAAAAGTCGCACGCGGCACGCGGTGGTGCTTGACGAACGGCGGAGCCGGAGGTGGCGGCCGTCGGGTGATGACGTGGCGATATCGGTACCCACGGGTACACTGAGGTGAGGTGCCGTACCGCTCTGCTGTCCGAACGGCACCCCCAGCTGCGCGGAAGCGCCTGTTCTCGGGTTCAAACCAGAGCCTGGCGACCAACGCCTTTCTCGTGGCCTCCACACCAAGGAGGTCCACACATGGCCCACACCCCGACCACGGCCGACCGCGAACGCCTCGACGTCGTGCCGACCAGCGGTGAGATCGACATGACCGCCGCCCCCGACCTGTCCATCGACCTCGGCCTGGCCATCTCCCGGAGGCCGCGGGCGGTGATCGCGGACCTGACCGCGGTCCGGTTCCTCGGCGCCGCTGGGCTCTCCGCGCTGGAACGCGCGCACGAGCACGCCGAGGCGGTGGGCAGCCGACTGGTGGTGGTCGCCGATCAGCGCTGCGTGCTGCTGCCGCTGGCGTTGACCGGGCTGGACATGGTGCTCACGGTGCTCCCGGACCTGCGCGCCGCGCGCGCCGACGTCGACGGTCTGGTGAGCAGCGGCGTCGCCTCGTAACCGTGGACCTCAGGCCAGGGCCATCGCGGCCCAGACGGTCTTGGTGCGCTCGCCGCGCACGACTCCCCACGTCCGGGACAGGGTCTGCACCAGCCGCATGCCCCTCCCCCGGTACGCGCCGGCCGTCGACTGGTTGATCAGCGGGGTCAGGTCGCGCGACCCGTCGAGGACCTCGATCACCACCTCACCCCGGCCGATCAGCATCGCCGACTCCTCGTCGCGCGGCACGTAGCCGGCGATGGTCACCTGGTGCGGGGACCGGGCGTGGTCGATGGCGTTGGAGATCAGCTCGGTGGCGACCAGTTGCACGTCGCCCACCACCTCCGGCGAGCACCAGTCCAGCGACGACCGCACCCGGTCCCGGATGACGGCCAGGTCGTCGCGGGTGATCGACATCGTCACCAGCGCGGTCCGCCGGGCACCCGCGACCGGGAGGTAGACCTGGCTGGTCGAGGAGAGCACGAGTGCCGAGGTGGGCGCGACGACCGGCCGCGACGAACCCGCCGCCGGATCCAGGCCCGCGGGCCGAGAGGTTGTCGTCGCGTCGGACTCGACCATCGAAGTGCTCCTCGTCCGCCCTGTCGGCGTGTCGGGTCGTGCTCGTGCATTCCATCGTCGGGAACGGTGCCCGCTCGCACCGGGTTACCCCGTTCAGCGAACCGTCACGCGAATTCACCCTCACGAGTGACAGCGCGTCACGAGATCCCACCGAGTCGTCACGCTACGGCGTGTCGAGGTACCGTTCCGCCAGCATCCGGCGCAACGAAACGGCAGGGAACCACGGTGGACGCGATCGACTCGACGGCAAGCCGTCTGGAGCTGTTCGTCAACGAGGACCGGTCCGGTTCACCGGTGGTGGCCGCTGTTGGCGACATCGACATTAACACCGTCCACCAATTGCACGCCTCACTGCTCGGCCAAGCCGAGGCCACGCGTGCGCGGTCCGGCGCGGCGACCGACATCGTGCTGGACCTGTCCCGAGTGGAGTTCTTCGGCTCGGTCGCCCTGGACCCGATGCTGCGCACCCGCGACGTCCTGTCCGCCGACCGGGCCCGCCTGCACGTCGTGGTCACCGACCACATCCGACGCTCGCTGAACGTCCTCGGCCTGACCGCGCTGTTCGTCCTGCACGACGAGCTGAACGACGCGTTGGACGCCCTTCGAGCGGCGTGACCGCCCTCACCGGGTGTCGCGCCCTCCCCCGTCGACGACGAACTCCGCACCCGCGGCCAGCGCCACCTCGGGACCGAGGAGCCCGGCCGGGGTGAACGCGCCGGGACGGCCCTCGCCCTTGGCGAGGCGCAGGGCCACCTCGGTGACGGCGCCGACCGTGAACGTCATCGCCTCACCGGTGCGCAGCCAGCCCTCCCGCACGCGACCCGACGGCCACTCGAGCAGGGCACGGCCCCAGGACGACCGACGCGGGCGCTCCCTGGCCGTGGTCGTCGTGATGCCGGCGAGCCGCCGGGTCGCGAACCCGGCCAGGCCGGGCACCCGCAGCACGCCACCGAGCGCGGGCAGCACCGCTCGGGCGACCGGGTTGGCCGGGGCGAGGGCCGAGGCGCCGATCACCGACGGGGCACCGCTGGCCCGCCAGGCCGCGAACAGCTCGCCGCCGCCCAGGGAGGCGGTGGTGACCACGTCGCCCTCCGGGGTGGTCACCCGCTCGGCGGCACGACCCGCCCTGGCGCGCACCAGTCGCCCCTGCCGCACTTCGCGCCCGCCGTCGAGCAGCGAGTGCACGATGGTGGCGGCCAGGGCTTCGCCGAGGGCGCCGGGTTCCATCGCGACCGACGCGACGGCGTCGACGCGCACCCGCGAGGGCTTCTCCTCACCCGCCAGCAGGTGCAGCAGGATGCCCTCGGTCGCGAGCACGCCGAAGCCGGCACCGGAGACCAGCGTGCGACCGGTCGCCGCAGCCTCCCGGTCCATGGCGTGGAGCAGTTCGAACGCGCTCAGCTCGTCGCCGACGTCGACGTAGTGGGTGCCCGGCGGGCAGGCCCGCACGACCCGCGGCGCGGTGACCGCGAACGGGCCCACCGTGTTGATCACGACGCTCGGCGCCTCGGTGGCCAGCCGCGCGCAGACCTCGTCGAGCGTGCCGGTCACCGCACGGGCGTCCGGACTCACCCTGGCCAGCCGCTCCCGGTCCCGACCGGCCACCACCACCTCGACACCCGCCTGGAGCAGCCGCTCCACCGCCTCCCGGCCGACCCGTCCGGTCGCGCCGAGCACCCAGATCTCACCCGTCATGGTCTCCTCCATCAGTCATGGCACGTCGTGTCGTCACTATGACATAGCACGACACGACATGTCATCACTAGGATCGCCACATGAGTCGATGGCAGCCGGGTGCGCGGGAACGGCTGGAGCAGGCCGCGCTCGACCTGTTCCTCGAACAGGGCTTCACCGAGACCACCGTTCCGCAGATCACCGCACGGGCCGGGCTCACGACCCGCACGTTCTTCC
>DATMCA010000851.1:0-5320 GCA_035559015.1 Umezawaea sp.
GACCGGCACGAACTCCTGGACCAGTGTGGGCGGCGGGAGGACCTCGCAGTCGCAGTGGACCGGTAGCCGAACCGGGGCCGGAGCGAGGGGGACCGTGGCGTTGGAGTTCATCCGCGCCTCCACGTCAGTAGTAAAATGACCGATGGTCATGACGGTAGGAGTCGGCGGCGTCAGGAGTCAAGTGAACATAGGTGCTTATGATGGTCGCGCCGTCCTCACGGCGGTCGACCTCGTCAACACTGGCGAGGCCGGCCACGATGACCTGCACGATGTCGACCGGGTGGCGGAGCTGCTCGGCCACCGCGGCTGGGTCGTGTCCACGCCACCCTCGGAGGCCGACCTCACGCGCCTGCTGGGCCACCGCGACACCCTGCGACAAGCCTTCGACAGCGCCACCGAGCCCGAGGTGGTCCAGCTCCTCAACCACACGCTCACCGAACTGCGGGCCCTTCCCCAGCTCACCGACCACGACGGCCACTGGCACTGGCACTACGCGCCGCCGGGCGCGAGCATCGCCGACCGGGTCGCCGCCACCACCTCCGCCGCCCTCCTGTCCCTGGTCGCCAACGGTGGGCACGACCGGATGCGCAGGTGCTCCGCGGAGGGCTGCTCGAACGTCTTCGTGGACATCTCCCGCAACGGATCACGGCGCTACTGCAGTTCGACCGCGTGCGGCAACCGCACCCACGCGGCCGCGTACCGGGCCCGACAGCGCGTCACCGGGTCCTGAGGGCCGACCGTGCTCGGCGGTGCCGCTCTCACTTGCGGTGGCGGATCCCGGCGTAGGCGAGTGTGCCTCCGGCGAAGGCGAGAGCGAGGCCTGCCCACCCTCGCTGGTTCGCGGCCATGGCCGCCTCGTACTCCTCGTCGGTGAGTTCACGGACGACGACGCCGTCCTTCGATTCCTGGTGCTTCCCGTTCTTGTGCTCGAAACTCCCCGCGGTGGTGTCGGTCAGCAGCGGGAACGCGAAGAGGAAGGCCCCGCCGAAGAACGCGATCACCGCGACCGCGACCGCCCACACCGGCAGTGTCGGGTTCTCGAAGTTGTACCCGCCCCTGGTCAACGCCACCGTCGCCGCCAAGAGGGCGAGGGAGATCACCGTCAGCACGACGTTCGCCGACCGGGGCAGCAGCGCACCGCTGGTCACGAACCCGGACACGATGACGACGGCGTCGATGAAGATCACCACGAGCGAGGTCCGCTGCAGCGGCACCAGTTTCATGCTTCGGCACCGTAGGCCCAAACCCGTTCACCTGACCACGGTCGCGAACCGCGATCTTCGGGAATCCGCCCTGTCCGAAGTGGACGGCTGCGACCCGGCGATCGCGGTCCCCGGTCAGCGCATCGGCACGGTGCTGGCCCGGTCGGGCGAGCTACCGGTGCGCTTCCACCCGATGATCAGGCCCTACCACCGCTTCCCGGGTGTTCGCGGGTCCGTCGCCGCTGCTACGTGAACTCGCGGCGGTGCTGCCGGTGGACATCCGCACCCGCGAGGCGCGATCAACGCGGCACCCGTGCCGGGAGGACCGAGCCGAGTGTTCGATGCCTCACGAGGAGACGATCAATGCCGAGTGCACCAGGTGGCCAGCCGTCTTCCGGGCACGTGCCGAGCCTGCCGGTCCAAACCCGTCACCGACGTGGTCTACAGCCACCAGCACGCCGACCACATCGGCGCCGCCGGCCTCTACCCGGACACCGCTCGCCGCTACGCGCACCGCGAAACCGCACGTCAACTATCGGATGTCCAGGACAAGAACCGCCCCGTGCCGACCGATGTGTTCGACTCTTCGATGGTGGTCGGCGAGGGCGAGCGTTCGCTGCGGCTCGACTTCCACGGCCCGAACCACTCGACCGGCAACATCCACATCTACGCCCCGGCGCAGAAGACGCTCATGTTCGTCGACGTGATCTTCCCCGGCTGGGTCCCGTTCGCCTACCTCGCCGTCAGCGCCGACATCCCCGGCTGGATCAAGGCGCACACCGCGACCAGGAACTACGACTTCGACACCCTGGTGGCCGGCCACCTCACCCGGCTCGGAACACCGGCGGACGTCGATACCCAGATCGCCTACGTCACGGACCTCCGGCAGGCCGCGACGCAGGCGCTGGCCTCCGTCGACTTCGCGGAGGTGACCGGTTCCCTCGACCCCGCGAACGGGTGGGCCAGGTACGGCGCCTACTTCGACGCGGTCGCGGCGCGGACCACCGACGCGATCGTTCCCGAGTGGGCCGATCGGCTCGCCGGTGCCGATGTCTTCACCTGGTCGAACGCCTGGGCGATGGCCGAGGCCGTGAACATCGACTTCGGCACGGTCACCGACTACCAGATCCACCCCTAGCCGGCACCGTCCCGGCTGGAGACCGTGGTGAACGGCCCGCCGTGCTTCAGGAGAACTGGGGCGCGGCGGGCGCGGCGAGCCGGCTGCTGAGCAGGGTGTTGTCCACCTGGTCCAGGGCGAGTCGCAGCGCGCCCAGGGCGACGCTCTCGTCGCTGAGGGTGGAGGCGCGCAGTTCCGGTACGCGCAGGCAGTGCTTGGCGAGTTCGCGGCGCAGCGGATCGAGGACCAGGTCGGCGGACCGGGAGAACCCGCCGCCGTAGACGACGATCTGCGGGTCGAGGGTGAGCACGAGGGCGGCGACTCCGACGGCGAGGTCGCGGATGTAGCGCTGGACGGCGGTCTTCGCCGCACTGTCGCCTTCCCGTGCGGCCTGGAACACCCAGGCCGCGGCATCACCGGGCTTGGCGCCCGAGGGCACACCGGGGCAGGCCGCGAGGTGCTCCGGCGCGTTGAGCCACCGCACGGCCTTGAGCGCCCCTATCTCCCCGGCCACACCTCCGTGACCGCGGCGGAGGGTGCCGTCGATGATGAGGCCCGCTCCGGTGCGCAGGCCGGCCAGCAGGTACACGATGTCGTCGGCGTCCTGGGCGACGCCCTTCCAGCGTTCGGCGACCGCGGCGAGCTTGCAGTCGTTCTCCACCCGGATCGGGCAGGTGAACCGCGGCCGCAGGTGGGCGATGGGATCGGCTTCGCGCCACCCCGGCAGGGGGGTGGAGACGATGGTGCGCCCGTTCTCGTCGACCGGCCCGGTCACGCCGATGGTGACCGCCCAGATGTCGGCGGGTGCCATGCCCGCCTCGCGCAGCACGTCGTCGATGGTCTGGTCCACCGACGCGAGCCGCGCACCGGGACCGGCCTTCGGGTCGGCCGGGCGGCGCAGGGACCGCACCAGGTTCCCCTCCAGGTCGCAGAGCATGACGAGGATCTTGTGCACGCCGATGTCGATGCCGAGCACGTGCCCCGCGGTGGCGCGGAAGCGGTAGCGCCGGGCGGGCCGCCCGACCGTGCTGCTGGCCCCCGGTTCCTCGACCTCGGCCCACCCGTCGGTCACCAGCTGCTGCACGAGCACGTCCGCCGCGGGCCGGGACAGGCCCGTCCGGCCGGCGAGCTCGGTCACGGTCGAGGGCGGGGTGCCGCGCAGGGCCCACAGGACGGACAGCTGGTTCATCTCCCGCATCCGAGACGGGTCCGTTCCGCTCATCGCCATGCTGTGCCCCTCTGAAATGCGCGTAGCCAACCGTGAATATTGCTACGCAGTTTACTAAGTCCGGCCGCGTGCCGGCCTCAGGTGATCGGATATACCTGCTCCGTGTCCTGGTCGACCGCCGGGGTGAAGTCGACCTCACGTCCGTCGAGCGAGAACCGGTAGCGCCCCAGCCTGCGGATGTCGGGACGGTGCTCCAGGTAGCGGGTCATCGCCTCCAGCTCGTCGGGACGCAGCCAGCCGGGTGGATCCGAGACCGCGCGGAAGCCGCAGATGTCGGCCAGGTCGCGCAGCCAGCCCTGCTGCCGGTCGGTGAGCAGGTTGAGACGGCTGCGGAAGTACACGACGTCCGGGTCGACTTCGAGCACGGGCGCGTGCCACAGGCGGTGCAGGGTGTTGACGACGGCGTTGCGGGCCAGGGCGTCGGACGGGTCCCGCGTGGCGTAGTGGTCCCACATCGGGGCGACGTCCGGGCCGCTGCGCAGTCCGTCGACCAGGCCGAGCGAGGGCAGCAGCGGCGCGCCGCTGCCCAGCAGGTAGGTCTCGTCCCCGGCCGCTTCGCGGATGACCCGCAGGCCGGTCCGGTACGCCGCCTCGCGGTCCACGTCGGCGTGGTGGTGGGAACCGGGCGTGGTGCCCGCCTGGAGGAAGTCGAGCTTGAGGTAGCCGAATCCCCACTCGTGGGTCAGCCGGTGGACGGTTTCCCGCAGGTGGTCCTGCGTTGCGGGCAGGGTGAGGTCGAGCGTCCAGTACCCGGTTCCCCAGTTGTGCCCCGCGACGACCGACGCTCCGTCGGCGTCGCGCAGCAGGAGTTCCGGCCGCTCGCGCGCGGTGCGGGAGCCGGGGTGGACGATGAAGGGGGCGATCCACAAACCGGGCCGCAGCCCCGCGTCGGTGATCCGGTCGGCCAGCGCCCGCATACCGGCCGGGAACTTGCCGTTGGCGTGCCAGTCGCCGACCCGCTCTTGCCAGCCGTCGTCGATCTGGACCACGTCGAAGGGCAGGCCCTCCAGCGCGGTGATGTCCTCGGCGAGCTGGTCCTCGGCGATGTTCTCGTAGTAGGCGTACCAGCTGCACCACACGTTGCCCGCCCGTTTGGTGCTGCGCCCGAGGCGCGTGCCGAGGTGCTCCGCGTAGGCGGCGAAGACCTCGTCCTCGTCGCCGTGGGCGAGCAGCCACGGCGCCGCCGCGGACTCGTACCAGCCGACGAGGGCGTCCTGGTCGGCGGCGAGCCGGGGCACGCCCAGGCCGAGGGCGCCGAGGAGGAGGACCCGCCCGTCCGGTCCCGCCAGGGCGGCCACGGCGGAGGAGTGGTGGCGGCCGGGGTCGTCCCACGTGGTGTCGTCGGCCGTGAGGCGGCGCCGCGCGTCGGCGATGCGCAGGGGGACGTCGGAGAGTCGGCGCCACCCGCAGGGACTCCACGAGTTGTGCCCGTGCCGGTAGAACTGCGCGTCGCCGAACCCGTGCAGCAGGGCGACTCGACCGGGGGGCAGCAGCAGACCTCCGTCGACGAGCCGCGGAGCGCCGCCGCCTTCGAGTTCGGCGGCGAACGCGTGACCGCCGAGGGTGAGGATTTGGGCCATGGGTGTCCTCGCGTGAGAAGAGGCAACGGATTCACCGCCTACTTGAAGAGGGCGTTGACCTTGTCGTTGGCCTCCTTCAACGCGGCACCGGTCTCGGCGCTGCCGAGGACGGCGGACTGGATGGCGTCCTGGACGATGGGGTTGATCTCGGTGCCGTGTTCGGTGATGGGCAGCAGGAAGGTGTTCTCCGCGG